>JANPCW010000384.1:0-2650 GCA_031431155.1 Janthinobacterium sp.
TGGGGGGGGCATGGGGGGGGGGCAAAACACCCGCTAGCCAAATCGTCGGGCGGAGGCGCTATGGTTTACCCCCAAATCTGCCAACCATTCGGGCGTATAAGGCGGCGAACACCCGCCCTACAGTTTGCTATGCCACAATTAAATGTGGCGCACTGCACTAAGGCAGCTTCGAACCGTAATAGGTATGAATCTGCGTAGCCCATTCCTGGTTGGACATGTTTGGCCAGTTATCGGGATCGAAACCGGGCGCATTCTCGATGCGTTCCTTGTCGACGTTAAGCGTCATGCGGTGGTTGGCCGTGTCCAGGGTCAATGCTTCCCACGGTACCGCGTATAGTTTTTCGCCAATGGTAAACAGGCCGCCGCGGGCCATCACGGCATAGGCCACCCGGCCAGTGCGCATGTCGAGCATGATTTCCTTGATGTCGCCAAGATGCTCATCTTTCAAGTTGTGCACATGATCACCAATAAGGGTATCGGCACCCATCAATTCAGGACCCGGACCCTTGCTATTCTTGTTGGAATACATGCCTAAGGTATCGCGTTTTAGATATGACATTTTGATCTCCTTGAAAAACTTCAGTGTGCACGGCGCAGATTTGGTGTTCCGTTCGGTGCATCACATTCGCTGGAAAAAAATTTATAAATTGAATTATTGAAACCTGATGACGCAGGGCAAGAAGGACTTTTTTCCCCGTCATATAAGCGAGTTGGGAGTGAGTCGGGCCCCACTTTAGGGTATAATTTCAATTTCCCGCACGTGCCGTCCGGCACCATCTGCAATGACCAAATTTGTCTTCGTCACCGGCGGCGTCGTCTCTTCCCTTGGTAAAGGGATTGCCGCTGCGTCGCTTGCCGCGATTCTCGAATCGCGCGGCCTCAAAGTCACCATGCTCAAACTCGACCCGTACATCAACGTCGATCCGGGCACGATGAGTCCCTTCCAACACGGCGAAGTATTCGTGACCGACGACGGGGCGGAAACCGACCTCGACCTTGGCCACTACGAGCGCTTCATCAAGACCCGGATGCGCAAGGTGAACAACTTCACCACCGGCCAGATCTACGAATCGGTGATCCGCAAGGAGCGCCGTGGCGAGTACCTGGGCAAGACGGTGCAAGTGATCCCGCACATCACCAACGAAATCCAGGATTATATCTACCGCGGCGCCGAGGGTTTCGACGTGGCGCTGGTGGAAATCGGCGGCACGGTCGGCGATATCGAATCCTTGCCTTTCCTGGAAGCGGCGCGCCAGCTGAGCTTGCGCGCGGGCCGTAAATCGTCCGCATTCATCCATCTGACACTGGTGCCTTACCTGGTGTCGGCCGGTGAATTGAAGACCAAGCCAACCCAGCATAGCGTGCAAAAACTGCGCGAGATCGGTATCTCGCCCAACGCGCTACTGTGCCGCGCCGACCGACCGATCCCGGACGACGAGCGCGCCAAGATTTCCCTGTTCTCGAACGTGGAAGAGGCGGCCGTGATCTCGGTGTGGGATGCCGACACCATCTACAAAGTGCCGCAAATGCTGCACGACCAGGGCTTGGACGCGATCGTGTGCGAAGCGCTCGGCCTGGATCCGGCGCCGGCCGACTTGTCGATGTGGAGCAAGCTGGTCTACGCGCTTGAGCATCCGAAGTTCGAAGTGACGATTGGCATGGTTGGCAAGTATGTCGACCTGACCGAGTCGTACAAGTCGCTCACGGAAGCGCTGCGCCACGCCGGCATCCATACCGAGAGCCGGGTCAACATCGAGTACCTCGACTCGGAAGATATCGAAGCGAAAGGGTGCGCCCATCTGGCCAAGTACGATGCGATCCTGGTGCCGGGCGGGTTCGGCAAGCGCGGCGTGGAAGGCAAGATCGCAGCGGCCCGTTTCGCGCGCGAAAACAAGATCCCTTACCTGGGCATTTGCCTCGGCATGCAGGTGGCATTGATCGAGTACGCGCGCAACAAGGCCGGCTTGACCAAGGCCAACTCGACCGAGTTCGACGCCGGCACCGAGCAACCGGTTGTCGCCCTGATCAACGAGTGGCAGAACCACGACGGCAAGGTCGAGCAGCGCGACGAGAATTCCGCCCTGGGCGGCACCATGCGCCTGGGCGCGCAAACTTGCGCGGTCAATCCGGGTACCCTTGCGGCCGAGATCTACGGCAGCGTCGTCACCGAGCGCCACCGCCACCGCTACGAAGCGAACAACCATTATCTGGCCCGGGTCGAAGCGGCCGGCCTGATCGTGTCGGCCCGCACCCCGACCGAAGACCTGTGCGAAATCATGGAATTGCCGCGCACCGGCGAGAATGCGCATCCATGGTATGTGGGCGTGCAGTATCACCCCGAATTCAAATCGACCCCGCGCACCGGCCACCCCTTGTTCATCTCGTTTATCAGGGCGGCACTGGCTCACCAGGCGCGCGGCCATCTATCCCTGGCGCGCGCGTCAAAGGGCGCGGCGGCAGTGGCCGATACGGTTTTGCTAGGAGACGCAGCATGAAGCTATGCGGTTTCGACGTTGGTCTCGACCAGCCTTTTTTCCTGATCGCGGGGCCTTGCGTCATCGAGAACGAAAAAAGCGCGATGAATCACGCGCGCGCGATCCAGAAGATCGCCAGCCGCCTCAAAATGCCGCTGATTTACAAATCCAGCTAC
>JANPCW010000385.1:0-1544 GCA_031431155.1 Janthinobacterium sp.
CGCGCAGGACGCCGCCGCGGATTCAGCCGCGAAGTAAAAGCACCTATTCCGCCAACGCGAGGGCTGGACGATCGTCCTGACCAGAGCCGCGCCGCGCGACGCTGTGCCCGATGAGGATTCGGCCTAAGACACGCCGGCCTCGAACTGAGTGATCCGCATCAGGATTGATCGACACAAGGAGCCCACCATGAATTCCCTTCAACCGCTACCCACAGGCAACTCCAGCACCACCGTCGGCGCATCGGCATTAGCCAGCAATAAGGTCATCCGCAACACCTATGCGTTGCTCTCGATGACACTCCTGTTTGCCGCCGCCATGGCCGGCGCGGCGATCGCGCTTCAACTCCCGCACCCCGGCCTGGTCTTGACGCTGGCCGGCTATTTCGGCCTGCTGTTCTTGACCACCCGGCTGCGCAACAGCGGCTGGGGCCTGGTGTCCGTGTTTGCCCTCACCGGCTTCATGGGCTACACCCTGGGGCCGATCGTCAGCCACTACCTCGGTCTGCCCAACGGCGGGCAAACCGTCATGACCGCCATGGGCGGCACCGCTGCGCTATTTCTTGGGCTGTCCGGCTACGCGCTCAGCACGCGCAAGGATTTCAGTTTCATGGGAGGCTTTCTGGCGGCGGCGATCCTGGTCGCCTTCGTTGCCGCCCTGGCGGCGATTTTCTTCGAGATCCCGGCGCTGTCGCTGACCGTCTCGGCCGCGTTCGTGCTGTTGATGTCCGGCCTGATTCTGTATGAGACCAGCAACATTATCCACGGTGGGGAAACCAACTATGTGATGGCGACGGTGACCCTGTTTGTCGCCATCTTCAATCTGTTCACCAGTTTGCTGCAATTGCTCGGTTTCATGAACAGTCGCGAATGACGCACCAGGAGTAGGCATTGAAATATTTATCTGACTTATTCGAGCGAAACCGTTTGTGGTCGCTGCGCCAGCTGCAGCAGGATCCCGATTATTTTCGACGCCTGGAGCGACAGCAGGCCCCCAAATATCTATGGATAGGGTGCTCCGACAGCCGGGTGCCGTCCAACCAGATCACGGGACTGGACCCGGGGGAAGTGTTCGTTCACCGCAACATTGCCAACGTGATCGTCCACTCCGACCTCAATTGCCTGTCCGTTCTGCAGTACTCGATCCATGTTCTACGCGTCCAGCATGTCATTGTCTGCGGACATTACGGGTGCGGCGGGGTCCGCGCGGCGCTCGATGGACAGGCCAACGGACTCATCGATAACTGGCTCGGGCATATCGAGGATGTGCGTGAACGCCACGCAGCGATCCTCGAGAGTGTCCCGGACTTCGACGGGAAATGGGAGAAATTGTGCGAATTGAACGTCATTGAACAAGTGCGCAACGTGGCGCGTACGACGCCGGTGCGCGATGCCTGGCAGTGCGGCCAAGAATTGATGTTGCATGGCTGGATTTACGGTTTGAGCGATGGCCGTCTGGTCGACTTGGACGTGAGCGCCCGCCACCGCGACGAGTTCGAGGGGGCATACGGCAAGGCGCTGGAGCGTAGCGGTTCTCGCGTCCCGCA
>JANPCW010000386.1:0-2011 GCA_031431155.1 Janthinobacterium sp.
GAAGTGAACCTGAAGGCTGAGCTCGAATTCATGCTGCTGCTTGAGAAAATCGTTTGGCTGCGCGAGGGCCAGTGGGGCGCGCTACTGGAGATCCAGAAGGAACAGCTGCGCTTGCTTGGGGTTTTGATCGAAAAGAACGCCGTGGCTGCGCCTTAGTTCAGTTCGAATGGTGGATCGGCGCGCAGCGCAGCGCGCCAAACCTCTGGGGTCAGGTTTAAAATCGACGGTTTCTTGCAGGAAAGCTGGTGATTCTAGACCTGACCCCAGGCCTTACTAGACCTGACCCCGGGCCACACCGGCACCGTGCGCCTGTTCGTCAGCGTGGTACGAGCTGCGCACCATCGCGCCGATCGCGGCGTGCTGGAAGCCCATCTTGTAGGCCTCCTCTTCGAACATCTTGAACACATCCGGATGCACGTAGCGGCGCACCGGTAAATGGTCGCCGGACGGCGCCAGGTACTGGCCGATCGTGAGCATGTCGACGTTGTGGGTGCGCAGGTCGCGCATCACTTGCAGAATCTCTTCGTCCGTTTCACCGAGGCCGACCATCAGGCCGGACTTGGTCTTCACATCCGGGTACAGCACCTTGAAGTCGCGCAGCAGCGCCAGCGAATGGGCGTAGTCGGAGCCCGGGCGCGCCTCCTTGTACAGGCGCGGCGCCGTTTCCAGGTTGTGGTTCATCACGTCGGGCAGGCCGTCCTTGAAGAGCGCGAGCGCCTTGTCCAGGCGGCCGCGGAAGTCCGGCACCAGCACTTCAATCCGGGTGTTGGGCGACAACGCGCGCGTATGCTGGATGCACTCGACAAAGTGGCCGGCGCCGCCGTCGCGCAAATCGTCACGGTCGACCGAGGTGATCACCACATACTGAAGGCGCAGCGCGGCGATGGTGCGCGACAGGTTGGCCGGCTCGCTTGCGTCGAGCGGATCCGGGCGGCCGTGGCCGACGTCGCAAAACGGGCAGCGCCGGGTGCACTTGTCGCCCATGATCATGAAGGTGGCAGTGCCCTTGCCGAAGCATTCGCCGATGTTCGGGCAGCTCGCCTCTTCGCACACGGTGACCAGCTTGTTCTCGCGCAGGATGTCCTTGATTTCATAGAAGCGGGTCGAGGTGGATGCGGCCTTGACCCGGATCCAGTCCGGTTTCTTGAGGCGCTCGACTTGCGCGATCGGGATGATCTTGATCGGAATGCGCGAGGTCTTGCTAGCGCCTTTTTGCTTTTCGTTGGCGTTGTAGGCGGGGGCGCTGCTGGAAGTGGTGTCAGAAGTCATTGGCTACCTGCCCTGGGGGCTGTGTGAGTTTATTCGGTTCTTGCTCGGGTCGGTCGGGCGCGCAGTCCGCGCGCAACTGATGCGCAAGCGCATTGGCCAGCGCCAGTTGCACCTCGCCCAGCGGCGCTTGCACGCCCATCGTGCGCATGTCCACCGTTGCCAGCCCGCTATAACCGCACGGATTGATCCATGAAAACGGGGACAGGTCCATCGCCACATTGAGCGACACGCCATGGTAGGTGCAACCGTTGCCGCGCACTTTCAGGCCGAGGGCGGCGATCTTGGCGCCTTGCCATGTGCCCTGTGCGATATAGATTCCCGGTGCGCCAGCGATGCGCTCGCCTGCCAAATTATACGCCGCCAGCACGTCGATGATCGCCTGCTCGATTTTGGTCACGAATTGGCGCACATAGAGCTTGCCGCCACGCTGGTTGCGGCGCAGGTCCATCAGCAGGTAAATGACGACCTGGCCCGGGCCGTGAAAGGTGACTTCGCCGCCGCGGTCGGTCTGCACCACCGGGATCGCATGGGCGGGGATGGTGCCGCCGGCGAGCAGATGCGCGGGGTCCGCCCCCAGTCCCAGCGTAAACACGGGCGGGTGCTCGACGATCCACAGTTCGTCGCGCGTGTCGACCGTGCGCGCATCGGTGAAGGCGCGCATGGCGGCCAGGGTCGGTTCGTAGTCAACACGACCGAGGTTGCGGATCAACGCTAAATCGGGGCGGGTGGCGGGCATTGCGGG
>JANPCW010000387.1:0-4390 GCA_031431155.1 Janthinobacterium sp.
CTTCGACGTGTTGTAGGCGATGGTTTGCATGGTCCCGGGCGGATTGCCGCCCAGCCCGGCGATCGACGCGGTGTTAATGATGCGCCCGTAGTTGTGCGGAATCATCGACAGCTTGCCCACCAGTTGCGAGACCAGGAAGATGCTGCGGATATTCAGGTTCATGACCTTGTCCCACGCTTCCACCGGATAATCCTCGGCCGGCGCGCCCCAACTGGCGCCAGCGTTGTTGACCAGGATGTCGATGTGACCCAGGTGCGCAATGGCCGCTTCCACCAGCGGCGCAATGGCGGCATCTTGCGACAAATCGGCGGCGATGGCCGACGCCTCAATACCGCGGTGCTTCAGGTAGGCGACCGCCTCGTCCAGGTCCGACTGTTTGCGCGACGAAATAACGATGCTGGCGCCCTGCTCGCCCAGCGCTTCCGCCATCTGCAGGCCGAGCCCGCGCGAACCGCCGGTGATGAGCGCGGTCTTGCCGGCCAGGTTAAACAATTGTTGCGTTGTGCGCATGGTATGCCTTGTTAAGGTTGCTGTAGCTGGCTGTAGGGCGGAAAAGCGCAGCGCCTTCCGCCGAACGGGATGAGCGAAGCGTTATCCGCCAATCTGTGCCCGCATACGGCGGATAGCGCTGCGCTCATCCGCCCTACGATTGAGGATCAGACTTCGTAATCCATGCACTGCCGGGCTTCACGCACGGCGCCGATGAACGGTTTGATGGCTTGATGCGTAGGATGTTCCTGGTACGCGTCGAGCGCCTCCTTGCTGGCGAATTCTGAATACAGAATCACGTCGTAGGTCGCTTCCAGCCCCGGTTGGGCCAGCGCTGTTTCAAACTTCAGTATGCCCGGAACCAAGTCGGCGCAGCCGTCGAGCTTGGCTTTCAGCTTGACGGCATTGGCGGCGCGCCCGGCGCCTTCGGCTTGCTCTTTCAGCTTCCATAATACGATGTGCTTGATCATATATTTCCCCAATCATAGAGTGCTATACATTCTTTAAAACCACGCATCCTGCATATCCAGCGTGGTGCTGTCGATGCTTGCCAACAGGTCCAGTTGCGGGTGGACCTTTGGCAGTTCCCACTTGAAGAAATAGTGGCACGCCTGCAGTTTGCCGCGGTAAAAATTGCGGTCATCATCGCTGGCTGTGCCTATATTGTGCGCTGCCACCAAAGCCTGTTCCAGCCAGATCCAGGCGACGGTCGCATGCCCGACCGCTTCCAGATAAACACTTGCGTTGGCCAGCGTTTTGCCCATGTCGCCCACCGCATGGAGCGCCTGGGTAACCTCGGCGATGCGCGCAAGCGCTGCGGCAAGCGCGGCGGCATACTGTTTCAGATTTGCGCCCGGCTCTTGTGGCAAGTTGCTGGCGCCACAGCGCGCGATGGTTTTGCCGACCTCGGCAACGAACGTTTTGAACAGCGCGCCATCCTGAAGCACTGCCTTGCGTCCCAGCAAATCGAGGCCGTGGATGCCGTGCGTGCCTTCGTGGATCGCATTGAGGCGGTTGTCGCGATAGAACTGTTCGACATTATATTCGCGCGTGTAACCATAACCGCCATGCACCTGGATCGCCAGGCTGTTCGCTTCCAGGCACCACTGCGAGGGCCACGATTTGGCGATCGGCGTGAGGAAGTCGAGCAAGCGCGTTGCCTGCGCCCGTGCATCGAGCGTCTCGGCGCTGCGCTCCTCATCGACCAGGCGAGCGCAGTACAGCACCAGTGCCAGCCCGCCTTCCACATAGGCTTTTTGCGCCAGCAGCATGCGCCGCACGTCGGTATGCCCGATGATCGCGATCTGCGGCTTGGCCGGGTCTTTTTCGGCCGGGTTGCGGCCTTGCGGACGATTGCGCGCATAGTCGAGCGCATGCAGATAGCCAGTGTAGCCCAGCACCGCTGCGCCCAGCCCGACCCCGATACGGGCTTCATTCATCATGTGGAACATGTTGGCCAAGCCTTGATGCTGCACACCCACCAGGTAGCCGATGGCACCGGCCTTGCCTTCGGGCTGAAACTTGCCCTCGCCAAAATTGAGCAGGCAATTGGTGGTGCCGCGATTGCCCATCTTGTGATTGAGCCCGGCCAGTGCGATGTCGTTGCGCTGGCCCAGCGAACCGTCGTCATTGACCAGATATTTCGGCACGATGAACAGCGAAATACCCTTCACGCCGGAGATCAGGCGCCCGTCCGGTCCCGGAATCTTGGCCAGCACCAAGTGGACGATGTTGCCCGCCAGCTCGTGCTCGCCGGCCGAAATCCACATCTTGTTGCCGCGAAGGCGGTATTGCTGCGCGCCATCGGGCTCGGCCCGGGTCGTGATGTCCGACAAACTGGAGCCCGCTTGCGGCTCGGACAAGCACATCGTCCCGAAAAACTCACCTGCAAACATGGGCTTCACGAAACGCTCGATCTGATCCGGCGTGCCGCATTTGAGCAAGGTATTGGCGGCGCTCACCGTCAGAAAAATATACGCCGCGGTGCCGACGTTGGCGCTGGTGAAATAGGCCGACAGCGATTTCTCCAGCACGGCTGGCAAGCCCATGCCACCGAACTCCTCATCCTGTCCAGCCGCCATCAGGCCGGCAGCGCAAAACGCATCGAGCGCGGTTTTTACTTCGGGAATGATGCGAACCTCGCCGTCCTGAAGATGCGGCTCGTCCTGATCATTTTTCTTGTTGTGCGGGGCGAACAGGTCGGTAGCGATCTGCTCGGCCGTGTCGAGCGCGGCGTTGAAGGTTTCGCGGCTATGGTCCTGGAAGCGTTCGCGCTTGGTCAGGGCTTCAACGTCCAGCCATTCGTAGAGCAGGAAATCGAGGTCGCGGCGGCAGATTAGTTTTGATTGCATGATCGGTCCATGGCGCTAAGTGGCAAGCTAAGTGGCCAGCGCAGGCGCGCGCCCAAAGGCGGCGCCACGCTGCCCTTGCGGGAACTTAAACGACTTCGAACAAGCCTGCAGCGCCCTGCCCGCCGCCGATGCACATGGTCACAACCACGTATTTGACGCCGCGCCGCTTGCCTTCGATCAGGGCGTGGCCGGTGAGGCGTGCGCCCGATACGCCGTACGGGTGGCCGACCGCGATTGCTCCGCCATCCACATTCAGCCTGTCCATCGGAATGCCGAGCGTGTCGGCGCAATACAAGACTTGCACGGCGAACGCTTCGTTCAACTCCCACAGGCCGATGTCGGCCACCGTCAAGCCAGCCTTTTTCAGCAGTTTAGGAATGGCATAGACGGGGCCGATGCCCATTTCATCGGGCTCGCAGCCAGCCACCGCGAAGCCGCGGAAAATACCGAGTGGTTTCAAGCCTTTGGCCTCGGCCACCTTGCTGCTCATGACGATCGCAATCGATGCGCCGTCCGAGAACTGGCTGGCATTGCCCGCGCTGATCACGCCGCCCGGCACCGCGGAACGGATCTTGGATACTGCTTCCAATGTGGTGTCGGCGCGGATGCCCTCATCGGCCGAAATCGTCACTTCTCGACTCACCAACATGCCCGAGGCCTTGTCGGCCACGCCCATGATGGTGGTCATCGCTATGATTTCAGCGTCAAACTTGCCGGCCGCCTGGGCCGCTGCGGCGCGCTGCTGGCTTTGTACGCCGTATTCATCCTGGCGCTCGCGGCTGATGTTGTAGCGTTTCGCCACTGTCTCGGCCGTTTGCAGCATGGGCCAGTAGAGCGCCGGCTTGTTTTGCTTGAGCCAGGGATCCATGATCATGTGCAAGTTCATTTCCTGCTGCACGCAGGAGATCGACTCCACGCCACCGGCCGCGTAGATGTCGCCCTCGCCGGCGATGATGCGCTGGGCAGCGCTGGCGATGGTTTGCAGGCCGGACGAACAGAAGCGGTTGATCGTCATGCCGCCGGTCGAGACCGGGCAGCCGCCGCGCAATGCAATCTGGCGCGCGATATTGCTGCCGGTGGCACCTTCCGGGGTGGCGCAGCCGATCAAAACGTCTTCCACTTCACCCGCCTCAATCTTGGCCCGCTCGATGGCAGCCTGCAGGACATGGCCGCCGAGCGTGGCGCCATGCGTCATGTTGAACGCGCCCTTCCACGATTTGGCCAAACCGGTGCGGGCGGTCGATACGATGACGGCATCTATCATTTGTGTCTCCTGGAAGTGGGTATTGACGAGTGGCTCATTACCAGAATAGCATATTTTAGTACGGTCGTTCGCAAATTTATTTGTCATGCAAAAATCGCTGGGGGCGGCTGTCCCAAAATGCAATGATCGGCACAACGTTCATTGCAAGTGAAGTCCGGAACTATTCTGCGTCAACTAAAACGGCCGTCTCGTCATCATTTTTGATCAAATGCCGCATCGCAGCAATTCCCCTGCTATACTAAAATCAAAGCAAGAAAAATTGAAAGGGCAGGATGAACGCTGCGAA
>JANPCW010000388.1:0-3334 GCA_031431155.1 Janthinobacterium sp.
CCGGCGCTGTCCTTCCGGGGCGCTCAGTTACTCGCTTGGCGGGGTCGAAGCCCAGGACCCAGTGCGCGAGCCGGCAATCAGCGTCACAAAGAACGGCCCTTACGCGATCGTGGGTAGCGTCCAATTAATTGGACAAGCATGGGGCCAGGGCGCTTCAACGGAACACTACACACTATGCCGGTGCGGGGCCTCAAAGAATAAGCCGTTCTGCGATGGAGCACACTCGAGCATCGGTTTTGCAGATGACAAGAATTAGGGACCGGGCTTGGGGGCGATGTAGCTTACATCACTTCAACGTAAAGTTGGCGCGATTTTGGGGGCGAAATGAGCGACCCGTTCAACCTGCAGCGCTTCGTCGAGGCCCAACAGCCGGTGTACCAAACGGCGCGCACCGAATTGTGCGCCGGAACCAAGCGCAGTCATTGGATGTGGTTCATTTTTCCGCAGGCAGCAGGTTTGGGGCGCAGTGAGATGGCGCGCAGGTACGCCATCGCATCCCGAGCCGAAGCGCTAGCCTATTTACAGCACCCGGTGTTGGGGCCCCGGCTGCGCGAATGCAGCAACATCGTGGCCAACCTTAAAGGCCACAGCGCTCTCGCAGTCTTCGGCTCGCCCGACGACCTCAAGTTCCGCTCGTCGATGACCCTGTTCGCGCAGGTTTCGCCGGGCGACCGGGTATTCACCGAGTGCCTGCAAAAGTACTACAACGGTGAACCCGATCCCGCAACCCGCGTGGACTAAGCAAGCTCGTACGATGCGGACCGGCGCGGGATCGATGTCAAACGATGTCAACTATTTAAGATGTCAACTATTTAACGCCCCACACCTGCGCAACGCGCTGGTCCCGTCCGCAATTGTGGCGGTAGAACTTGTAGCGCACCGGGTTCTTCTTGTAATAGTCCTGGTGGTAATCTTCGGCCGGATAGAAGCGGGGGGCTGGCCCGATCTCGGTGTAAATTTCCTTGATCCTGCCAGCGTTCAAAATCACGGCCTTGCTTACCAGGATGGCAGCCCGTTCAGCTTCATTCTGATAATAAATGGCGCTGCGGTACTGCTCGCCTTCGTCGCAGAACTGCTTGGCTTTCACGGTCGGGTCGATGTGGCGCCAGAAGAAGTCGACCAGGGTCGGATAACTGACCTTGCGCGGATCGTACGTGACGCGCACCGCTTCGGTGTGGCCGGTGCCGCCCGCGCTCACTTGCTCATAGGTGGGGTTGGCCGTGCGGCCTCCCGTGTAGCCCGATTCCGCCGCGATCACACCGGGCAGTTTCTCAAAGTCGGCTTCTACGCACCAGAAGCAACCGCCGGCAAAAATGGCAGTCGCCGTCTGGGCATATGCGTGGCTGCCGGTGACGATGGCAGCCGCGGCCAGAATGGTCTTCAACAGTGATGTCATGTTTGATGTCATGTCCGTAGCTCCGGTAGTTTCTCGTCGATCGGCACGAATTGCAGCGCCACCCCATTGTTGCAGTAGCGCAGGCCGGTCGGCGCTGGCCCATCCTTGAACACGTGACCTTGATGGCCGCCGCAGCGCGCGCAATGGTATTCGGTGCGCGGCAAGATCATCTTGTAATCGGTGCGTTTCTCGACCGCGGCTGGAATGACGTCGAAGAAACTCGGCCAGCCGGTGCCGCTGTCGAATTTGTGCTCGCTTTTGAAGAGCGGCAAGCTGCAGGCGGCGCAAACATAGGTGCCAACGCGTTTTTCATGGTCGAGAGGGCTGCTGCCGGGACGCTCGGTGGCTTCCTCGAACAGCACCTGGTAGCTCGGCTCCGGCAAAAGCTTACGCCACTCCGCTTTGGATTTTTTCAACACGGTCATGGCAAGCACTCCAGTGGCAAACGGGGCAAACGCCAGGCCGATGGCGGCGCGGCTCATATTAAATACCAGCTGGCGACGATTCATAATGACTCCTATTAAAATGATTCTTGGCCGTTGGTCGGGCGGGCCCTCAACTTGCTTACACTGCCCACAGGAGTTTATGGCTGACTCACTGATCCATGCGGCGTGTCCTGCTACTCTACTTATACGCGCCTGTGGGCGGCGTGGATGCATGCGGGTGCAAATCTTCGAACTGGCGGCAAGGCGCAATGCCGCGTTTTCGCTTACAGTGTGGCATTGCGAGTTACGCCACCTGCCGGAGTATTGA
Organism: Janthinobacterium sp.; assembly: GCA_031431155.1. GTDB lineage: Bacteria > Pseudomonadota > Gammaproteobacteria > Burkholderiales > Burkholderiaceae_D > JANPCW01. Next base: position 2,150 of record JANPCW010000388.1, read on the forward strand.
TGTCACTAAATCCCTTTCCCTTTATCGGTCGCGTGTTTGGCTTTTTTTGGCGCACGCTTGACGCGGGGCGCCGCCTGATCTTGAATCTATTGTTCCTCGGCATTCTTGTGGCGCTGCTGATTGCTTTCTTCGGTGGCGGCCTGAGACCCTTGCAACAAAAGACGGCACTGGTGCTCGATATCCAGGGCAAGCTGGTGGAACAGCACAGTGCCAGCGTACGCGATACGATTGTGTCCAATGTAAAAGGCGATATCAAGAAGACCGTGCAATTGCGCGACGTCCTGATGGTGCTGGAATCGGCCGCCAAGGACCCCAACATCAGCAGCGTCGTGCTGTTGCTGGACGATCTGGAGGGCGCAGGCTTGCCGATGCTGCGCGAAGTGGCGGGCGCGCTGGAGCGTTTCAAGGCCACCGGCAAGAAGGTCGTTGCCTGGGGTAGTGCCTACGATCAGCGCCAATACCTGGTCGCCGCGCATGCCAACGAGGTGTACATGCACCCGATGGGTGTGGTGCTGCTGGACGGCTTCGGACGTTATCGCAACTACTACCGGGATGCGCTCGACAAGCTTGGCGTCACCGTCAACCTGATGAAGGTGGGCACCTACAAGAGCTTCGCCGAGCCCTACGTTGCCAACGGCCCGTCGCCGGCGGCGGCGCAAGCCGAAGCGTTTCTCTACAACGCGCTGTGGGCGAACTACACGGGCGATGTGGAAAAGGCGCGCAAGCTGCCCGAGGGCAAGCTGATGCAAACGATCAACGACTTGCCGACGCTGCTGGCCGCCGCCGATGGCGATACCGGCAAGCTGGCGCTCTCGACCAAGATCGTCGATGGCCTGAAAACCCGCGATCAAGTGCGCCAGCTGATGATGGCGCGCGGCGCCAAGGATGCCGAAGGCAAGAACTTCCGCCAGATCTCGTTCGAAGACTATCTGGCGCGCCAGCGTCCGAAGATGTTTGGCAACGGCATAGGCGTGGTGGTGGCGGCCGGCGAAATTAGCGACGGCACGGCCGGCCCTGGCGCCATCGGCGGGCTCTCGACCGCAAACCTGATCCGCACGGCGCGCGAGGACGACCAGATCAAGGCGCTAGTGCTGCGCGTGGATTCGCCCGGCGGCAGCGCGTTCGGCTCGGAACTGATCCGGCGCGAACTGGAACTGACGCGCGCTGCCGGCAAGCCGGTCGTGG
>JANPCW010000389.1:0-2721 GCA_031431155.1 Janthinobacterium sp.
GTGGCAAGGATGGATGAATTGAAGAATCACCCGCACAACAAGGCGCAACCGAAGGCATCGTTCCTGTACTCGTTGAAGGCGGTGTTCTGGTCCTTTCTTGGACTTCGGCGGCGCAGCGACTACGATGCCGACTCCGCCAAGCTTAATCCGGTGCATGTGGTCATCGCGGCCCTGATCGGCGTGGCCATGTTTATCGGCTTGTTGATCACGCTCGTCAAAATTGCAGTTGCACAGTAAATAGTAGAAATTGACCGATATAGTTTGAATTAGGAGATCAAGATGAGTTCACCGCAGCACGCCGCCGCACCCTATTACTTTGTGCCAGGTCCATCCAAATGGCCAGTGCTGGCAGGCATCTCCCTGCTGTTGACAATGGTCGGTGCATCGGCCTGGGTCAATGATCTCAGCTGGGGGCCGTACCTCAACTATGCCGGCCTGGCCAGCGTCATTGCGGTCCTGTATTTCTGGTTTGGCGACGCCATCAAGGAATCCGAAGGCGGTCTGTACAACCAGCGCGTCGACACCTCGTACCGCTGGAGCATGAGCTGGTTCATTTTCTCGGAAGTGATTTTCTTCGGCGCGTTCTTTGGCTCCCTGTTTTACGCGCGCAGCATTTCGATGCCCTGGCTCGGCGACCTCGATCACAAGATCATCTGGCCCGACTTTGGCGCGCAATGGGGGAACGCCGGTCCTGCCGGCACCGTGGAGTCGTTCTCGACCATGGGTCCGTTCCCGATCCCGACCCTCAACACCGCTTTGCTGCTGACCTCGGGCGTGACGCTGACCATCGCGCACCATGCGCTGCGCGCCGGGCATCGCATGAAGACCGTGCTCTGGCTTGCTGCCACCGTGTTGCTGGGAGCCACGTTCATGGGTTTCCAGGCCTACGAGTACATCCACGCGTATAGCGAACTGAATCTGAAACTGACCTCCGGCATCTACGGTTCGACCTTCTTCATGCTGACCGGCTTTCACGGTTTCCACGTGACGATGGGCGCGATCATGTTGTCGGTGATTACCTATCGCGTCATGAAAGGCCACTTCACGCCCGAGCAGCATTTCGGCTTCGAAGGCGCGGCATGGTACTGGCACTTTGTCGACGTGGTCTGGCTCGGCCTGTACGTCATCGTGTACTGGCTGTAAGCGGGGTTGCAAGCGCTGGCGGCACGCCGCCAAGCGGTCTCCATCCAACGAAAAAGGCCGCACGCGGGATATCCCGCATGCGGCTTTTTCGTGGTAAAACAGCCGATTGTGGCTAGCGCTATCGAATCCCGGTCGGTGTGATCCAGCCGAGGTAATGCGCACTGAGCAACAGCAAGAACAAGGTAATCGACAAGCCAACCCGCATCGCCAACGCATTGACGGTACGATTCGTTTTCCCCTTGTCGCGCATCATGAAGAACAGGGCAAACCCAAGGCTTCCCAGAATGAGTATGAACGCGATGGCGACGGCAATTTTCATGGTTCTCTGCAGCAAATTGATCAAGGCTCCATTGTAATGCGGATTTCCTTCCGGTTTAGATGGGTTCCCTTTGTTGCCACCGTCTTGATGGTGGCGCTGGGCCTGTCGCTTGGCCAATGGCAGGACCGGCGCGCGGCGCAAAAGCAAGCGCTCGGGGCGCGGCTGGCTGAGCGCCACACGGCGGCGCCGATGCTGCTGGGGCCTGAACTGGTGGCCGGCGCGCCCATTGAATTTCGCCATGTGGCGGTCACGGGGCAGTTCGTGCGCGCGTGGCCGCTCTATCTGGAGAACCGTCCGTATCAGGGGCGGGCAGGGTTCTACCTGATGATGCCGTTAAAAATAGCGGGTTCGAACACCCATGTGCTGGTGGCGCGCGGCTGGTTGCCGCGCAATGGCGTTGATCGCGCACGCTTGCCCGCGTATGGCACGCCGTCCGGCACGGTCACGATCGGCGGGACCGTCAAACTGAATCTGGGCCGTGTGATGCAGTTGGGTAGCCCGCCGCCCCTTCATCCGGGCGTTATCGTGCAAAATGTCGAGCTGCCCGAATTCGCGCGCGCCAGCGGCCTGGAGTTGCTGCCATTCGTGCTTGAGCAGGCGGCGTCGGCCGATATTGATCCCGGCGACCCGCTGGTGCGCGACTGGCCCGCGCCTTCTTTGGGCGTTGAAAAGCACCGCGGCTACGCCTTCCAATGGTATGCGCTGGCGCTGATGGCCCTTTTATTTTTTGTCATTACAGGATGTCGACGTGAACCAAACTAGGCAGGAAAAAACGAAACAGCAACGCGGCCGCTGGAAGCTGCTGCTGGTGATTGCAGTCTGTGCGGCGCCGTTGATCGGCTCCTATCTCACCTATTACGTGATCAAGCCGCAGGGCCGCACCAACTACGGCGCCTTGCTCGACCCGCGCGCCTATCCGATTCCGCCTGCGCTCGGCGTCACCACGCTGGACGGCAAACCGGCCGGGCTGGAAGCGTTCAAGGGTAAATGGATCATGTTGCACAGCGGCGTGGCCGATTGCCAGGAAGCGTGCAAGAAGCAGTTGTTTGCGATGCGCCAGCTGCGCCTGATGCAGGGCAAGGAAATGGAGCGCCTCGAGCGCGTCTGGCTGATTACCGATACCCAGCCGCTCGATACCATCGTGATGCGTGAGTTTGACGGCACCCATATGCTGCGCGTGCCGGCACCGGCGCTGGCCAGGTGGCTGCCGGTGGAAGCGGGCGGCAATGCGGCCGACCACATGTATCTGATCGACCCGC
>JANPCW010000390.1:0-2248 GCA_031431155.1 Janthinobacterium sp.
TGGCGCAGTGCTTCATTGTCGAATGCCGGCAAGAACAACTCGTCGATCAGCTGCGCCATCGCTCGCCCGCCGCTGCCGTGGCTCATTTTGACCCGGCCGTGTTTGAAGTCGAGGCGGCGGGTGTAGCCGGGTTTGATGGTCATTATGCTGTCGCTTCCGTGATTGGAATCGTGAATCGGCCATAGGTGTAATAGGCGGCGCATGCGCCTTCGGACGACACCATGCAGGCGCCGACCGGGTTGTCCGGGGTGCAGACGGTGCCAAAGATCTTGCAATCCTTCGGCTCCTTCAGGCCGCGCAAAATGGTGCCGCATTCGCAGGCCTTGGCGTCGGCGACCGTGCGCTTCTCGACGTGGAAGCGGGCCTCGGCGTCGAACCGGCGGTAGCGTTCGCGCAGTTGCAGCGCCGACCACGGCACTTCGCCCAGGCCGCGCCATTCGAAGCTCGGGCGCAGTTCGAACATGTCTTCCACCATCGCCTGGGCCTTGCGGTTGCCCTCTCTGGTCACGGTGCGGGTGTACTCGTTTTCGACTTCGGCGCGTCCCTCGTTGAGCTGGCGCACCAGCATGCGCACGGCCTGCAGCACGTCGAGCGGTTCGAAGCCGGCGATGACGAGCGGCTTGCGGTAGCGGATCGTGAACGCTTCATACGGCGCGCTGCCGATGATGGTCGATACGTGCGCCGGTCCTACCACGCCGTGCACCAGGGTTTGGTCGCCGCCCTCGTCGTCGGTTGTCAGGATGGCGTCGAGCGCGGCCGGCGTGAGCACATGGTTGCAAAACACGGTGAAGTTGCGAAGGCCAAGCGCTTCAGCCTTCTTCACCGCCACCGCGGTGGTCGGCGTGGTGGTCTCGAAGCCGATTGCGAAGAACACCACTTGTTTGTCGGGATTTTGCTGCGCGATGGCGACCGCATCGAGACTGGAATAGACCATGCGGATGTCGGAGCCGCGCGCCTTCGCCTTGAGCAGGCTCATCTGGCCGGAAGCGGGCACCCGCAAGGTGTCGCCGAAGCTGCACAGGATCACGTTCGGTTGCGCGGCGATCTCGATCGCGTTATCGATGCGCCCTATCGGCAGCACGCATACCGGGCAGCCCGGGCCGTGGATCATGCGCACATTGCGCGGTAACAGGTCCGGCAAGCCGTAACGGGCGATCGCATGCGTATGCCCGCCGCAAAACTCCATCAGATTGTACTGGCGCGCTGGATCGACTTCGCGCCGGATCGCCGCCCCGATCGCCTGCGCCAGTTTGCCGTCGCGGAACTCGTCGATATATTTCATGGCGCCGCCTCGGGCAGCAGTCCGGCCTCGGCCATCATCTGCAGCGTTTCCGCCGCTTCTTTCGGGTCGAGCCGCTGCAGCGCGCAGCCGACGTGCAGCACGACATAGTCGCCGACCACGATGTCGTCGACCAGCGCGAGCGAGATTTCCTTGCGTACGCCGCCCACATCGACCAGAGCCATCTGATCGGGACGAAGTTCAACTACCTTGACTGGGATTGCGAGGCACATGCCTTTTTCCTTTATAAATTAGTGATGGCGGGCGACCCATGCCTGTCCCAGGCTAAGGCCGCCGTCGCCGGGCGGCACCAGCGCCGCTTCGAATATGCGCAGCTTGTGCGCTGTCAGCCTGGCGCGCAAGGTGTCGCTCAGAATGCGGTTGTGGAAGCAGCCGCCGCCGAAGACGATGGTTTCAATGCCGAGTTTATCGGCCGCGCGCGCCACCCAGTCGGACAGCGCGGCCGCCACGGTGGCGTGGAACAGGGCGGCTGCCTGCCCAAGGTTGTAACCGCCGCAACCATCACGACGGTCGCGACCATCGCGCATGTCGGCCAGGCGGGCGAGCAGCGGCAGCAGGTTCAGCGTCGCGCCATCGATTGCGTAGCCCGATGCCATCGGCTCGACTTCGCCGAACCCGGCCGCGAACCCTTCCAGCATCGATGCCGCCTGTCCTTCGTAACTGGTCACCGGCTTGATGCCGAGCAGTCCGGCGGCCGCGTCGAACCAGCGTCCCGCGCTGCTGGTGTGCGGTGTGTTCAAGTTTTTTGCGAGCATGGTCGCGATCATTGTTGCGGTTGGACCAAACTGTACCCCAAACCGGACGCCGATTTCGGCGCCACGCCCGAGCTCGAACAAGGCGGCTGCCCCCATGCGCCACGGCTCGCGGGCTGCGCGGTCCGCGCCGGGCAAGGGCAGGGTGCGCAGATGCCCGATCCGCTCGCAGCGCGCGCCATCGACCCGCAGCAAT
>JANPCW010000391.1:0-4930 GCA_031431155.1 Janthinobacterium sp.
CATTTGTCGCCGCGTAGTAGCTGGGCGCGGCGCGTAAAACATGCTGGCGGTTGTATAATCTAGAGCATCGAAATCCATTATTCGCAATTAAAACTACCAGGAGATAGCATGTCGGTTTACAAGCACACACGCAGCAAAGGCCAGCAATTGACGTATTCCATCGAATATAGCGACGGCGAATACTTCATCGAGCGTGGTGGGGAAATGAAAAAATCGGTTCCCGATGCCGTGATCGCGGGCGTCGCCCCGACCGAGGCGCGCGCAGAATTAATGCTGCGCATGGCAATTGCCGACATCGAAAATCTGATTGGAATGGACGAGTAATTCCAGCACTTTCTAGTTTTGCATTCGCTCCATCGAGCACGTGCGGTGCTACCCTGCCGGCTGCGTTGGATCGTTCGATCCAGGTTGTCGACAGCGTACTTCATGACCTTCTGATCTTACGCAAGCGCAAACCCGGAACACTGCGGAAAATGAATGTGTTTATCGGGTGATAAGGCACCCCGCTGAACATGCGCAGGACGAGCCCTGCCATTTTCCCTGCCGGTCTCCGTGTACGCTGATGAACACCTGTTTCAGTCCTCGGAATCTCGTCGCGACCGCCCTGATGGCACTGTCCATGTCTGCTTGGGCCGCGTCGGTCACGGTCCTGACGGTCGATGGCGCCATCGGCCCCGCTACAGCCGACTATGTCGCGCGCGGTCTTGCACATGCCGTCAAGAACGACAGTCAACTCGTTGTGCTGCGGATCGATACCCCAGGCGGCCTGACAGCTCCATGCGTTCGATCACGAAGGCGATCCTGGCCTCGGCCGTGCCGGTTGCGACGTATGTAGCGCCAAGCGGAGCGCGCGCCGCCAGCGCCGGCACCTACATCCTGTACGCCAGCCACATTGCCGCAATGGCTCCCGGCACCAATTTAGGGGCGGCGACGCCGGTCCAAATTGGAGCGCCAACGGGACCTGATCCCCCAAAAACGCCGCCGCCCGGTCAAAATGACAAGCCAGGCAAGGCACTGGGCGGTGCAAGTGCGCCGGACGACGATGTAGCGCGCTCGCCGATGCCCCACAAGCAGGTCAACGATGCCGCCGCGTACATTCGGGGCCTGGCGCAATTGCGTGGCCGCAATGTTGAGTGGGCCGAGCAAGCCGTGCGCAAAGCGGTCAGCCTGTCCGCCGACGAAGCCTTGAAGCAGAACGTTATCGAGTACGTCGCGCCCGACGTCAGCGCGCTGCTCAAACAACTCGATGGCAAGAAGGTGCAGGTGCTGGGGCGCGAGAAAGTACTTCGAACCGCCTCGACGCAGGTCACCTATTACCAGCCCGATTGGCGCGTCAAGCTGCTCGCCACGATTACCGATCCCAACATCTCGCTGCTTTTGATGATGCTGGGGATCTACGGCTTGCTGCTGGAGTTCAGTCATCCCGGCGCCGCTGTGCCCGGCGTCTTCGGCGGCATTTGCCTGGTGCTCGCGCTGTATGGACTGCAACTGCTGCCGGTCAACTATGCCGGCCTCGCGCTGATCATGCTCGGTCTGGCCTTCATGGTCGCGGAAGCATTTCTGCCCAGTTTTGGCGTGCTCGGCCTAGGCGGCGTTGCCGCGTTCGTCACTGGCGCCATCATCCTGATCGATACCGATCTGCCCGGCTATGGTATTTCGCTCGAATTGATCGTGACGGTGGCCGTGGTCAGCGCGCTGCTGATCGCAACCATCGTTGGCATTGCCTTGAAAACGCGACGGCGCGCCGTAGTCAGCGGTGAGGCGGGTCTGATCGGCCGCGTCGGCCAAGTGGTGGATGCGAGCGGCTTGCAAGGCTGGGTGCAGCTTCAGGGCGAGATCTGGCATGTCGCGTGCAAAACGCCGCTGCAGCGCGGACAACAGGTGCGGGTGCTGGCGCGCAATGGTCTGGTGCTCGATGTCGTGCCGCTGGGTGGTGTTGGAACAGGAGGGTAGCCATGTTTATCGAGTTCGGTTTTGGAGCCTTGATTGTCCTGGCCGTCATTCTCTTGATGGCGTCGATTCGCATCCTGCGCGAATACGAGCGTGCCGTCGTGTTCCAACTGGGCCGTTTTTGGCGGGTAAAAGGTCCCGGCTTGCTCATTCTCATCCCGGTGGTGCAGCAAATGGTGCGGGTGGATTTACGCACGGTCGTGTTGGACGTGCCGACCCAGGATGTGATTTCGCGCGACAATGTGTCAGTAAAAGTGAACGCGGTCGTTTACTTCCGGGTAGTCGACCCGCAGAAGGCAATTATTCAGGTCGTTAATTTTCTGGAGGCGACCAGCCAGCTGGCACAAACGACGTTGCGCTCGGTGCTCGGCAAGCACGAACTGGACGACATGCTGGCCGAGCGCGAACGTCTCAACCTGGACATCCAGCAAGTGCTTGACGCACAGACCGATGCCTGGGGTATCAAGGTGGGCAATGTCGAAATCAAGCATGTCGATCTGGACGAATCGATGGTGAGGGCGATTGCAAGGCAGGCCGAAGCGGAGCGCGAACGGCGTGCCAAGGTGATCCATGCCGAGGGCGAGTTGCAAGCATCGGAAAAGCTGATGCAAGCGGCTCAGGTGTTGGCGCAACAGTCAGGCGCCATGCAGTTGCGCTACATGCAAACCCTGGCCAATATCGCGGGCGACAAGACCACGACCATCGTGTTTCCGCTGCCAATTGAGCTACTGACCGGAATCTCCGAATTGTCGAACAAGAACCCCCGCTGATTGTGCAAACCTTAGTTTCTTGTCCATCGTTGAGAAATATCAAATTTGAGGTCGACAAACTTCGACCAGGTGTTGGCGACGCTATCCTTAAAGGAGGATGGATCGGAATCCATCATGCTGTTGATTTTACCTAGGAGGCGATGATGACGCGCAAATATATTGATTGCCGTGAATTTCCCAGTGAGATGAATTGCACGGTAGCTATTGTTGCCGATAGCGAAGAGGAGTTAATGGTGGTGGCCGTGCAGCATGCGGTCTCGGTGCATAAGCACGCCGACAGTCCCGAGCTTCGCCAGCAAATTCGGAAACTGTTCAAGGAAGGGACGCCGCCGGAAAGGGCTGCGGCGATGGGAATGTCAAAACCACGTTCGGGCGACAGGGAGACTCGTCCGCGTGCATAAATTGGCCGATAGGCGATTCGCCCTTGCGATTCGCCTATCGGATTGGGTCGACGCCGCGTACAGCAGCGCGGCGTGCAAGGGCGTTGCGCGCCGGGCGTGATCGCATTGCTATTTGACTCGGTACGCATGAACGCCTTTTCCACGCATTGCCCTTGCGAATCTCATTGAACTGCGTTCTGGACGCGAACTTCCTGCGCCGTGCCGTTACAATTGGCGCAAAACGCTCGCCAACCCGATGGATCAAACGACCAGAGCATCGGATTTGGCCAGCTTTTCTTCCATCTTCAAGCTCCCTGCAAGCGAGCGCAACTAATCATGCAAGAGGGCACCATGGCGAACCCCGAGAACGGTGAATTGAATATTTTGCGCGATGAAATTCGGTGCTTTGTCGAGGAGCGCGACTGGGACCAGTTTCATACGCCGAAGAATTTGTGTTGCGCCCTCAGCGTCGAAGCTGCCGAGCTGCTCGAGCACTTTCAGTGGCTGCAAACGGGTGTCCAATCGGAACTTGGAGCCGATAAATTGGCACAGGTTCGCCACGAGATGGCGGACGTGCTGGTCTACTTGATCCGGCTAGCTGACAAGCTCGACGTGAATCTGCCTGCCGCGGTCGCTGAAAAAATGATCCTTAACCGCATCAAGTATCCGGCTGACCAAGTGCGCGGCGATGCCCGAAAATACTCCGAATACGCGCGCGACTAGCGCCTCGATAACTGTCCCGGTCAGCAATCGGTAAGCGCGCAGATGGTCGTCGCGCCCGGGCCAATACCCGCTGCCGGCAAAGTCGTTACAATTGAGACCCTTGAGATCAAGATCAGGAAATGAACGTGAGCGACTACGATTACGATCTGTTTACCATCGGCGGTGGCTCGGGCGGTGTGCGCGCCAGTCGCTTTGCCGCCCAATACGGTGCACGCGTGGCGTTGGCCGAGAAGCAATACCTGGGCGGCACCTGCGTCAATGTCGGCTGCATCCCTAAGAAACTGATGTCCTACGCGGCGCATTTCCATGACGACTTCACCGATGCAGCCGGCTTCGGCTGGCAGGTGGGTGAATCCCGGTTCGACTGGGCCACCTTGATTGCCAACAAGGACCGCGAAATCAATCGACTCAACGGCATTTACCGCAATTTGCTGGAAAATTCAGGCGTGGACGTGATTGACGGCCATGCCATGATAGAAGATGCACACACCGTTGTCGTGGACGGGCGCCGTTTTAGCGCGCGCTACATCCTGATCGCCAGCGGCGGGCGTCCGACGCGCCCCGCCTTGCCCGGCAGCGAGCACGGCATTACTTCCGACGACTTCTTTCATCTGGGCGCGTTGCCGCCACGCGTGGTTGTCACCGGCGGTGGTTACATTGCCGTTGAGCTGGCCGCCATCCTGAACGGGCTGGGCAGCAAGGTGACGCTGATCAATCGCAGCAGCCAGATCTTGCGCTCGATGGACCACGACCTGGGTCTATTCCTGGCCGCCGAAATGGCCAAGAAAGGCATCACCGTCATGTTCAACACGATCATTGAAGCGGTCACGGCCGACGGCAACGTGAAGCAACTGCAATTGAACGACGGGCGCAAGCTCGAAGCCGAGTGCGTGCTGTTTGCCACCGGACGCCATGCCAACACCGAAGATCTTGGCCTCGATAATGTCGGCGTCGCGCTGCACCCGAACGGTGCGATCATTGCCGATGCCCAGTTCCGCACCAGCGTCGATTCAATCTACGCCATTGGCGATGTGATCGACCGCGTTGCCTTGACGCCGGTCGCGCTGGCCGAGGGCATGATCGTGGCGGCGGACCTGTTCCAAAAGG
>JANPCW010000392.1:0-4956 GCA_031431155.1 Janthinobacterium sp.
GGCCGCATTGCAGATACGCGCGCCGTCCAGGTGGGTTGCCAGGCCGCGCCGGTGCGCCAGCGCGGTGGCGCTGGCCAGATACGCTTGATCGAGCACGCGCCCGCCTATCGTGTTTTCCAGCGCCAGCAGCGTGGTGCGGGCAAAATGAAAATCGTCGGGCTTGATCTGCGCCTCGATATCGGTCAGGGCAATGCTGCCGTCAGGCTGGTTCGCGATCGGTTGCGGCTGGATGCTGCCAAGCACGGCGGCACCTCCGCCTTCGTAGCGAAAGGTATGGGCTTCCTGGCCCACCAGATATTCGTCGCCGCGCCCGCAATGGACCAGCAGCGCGATCAGATTGCTCTGGGTGCCGGACGGGGCGAACAGCGCAGCCTCATAGCCGAACAGCCCGGCGGCATAGTCCTGCAAGTCGTTGACCGAGGGATCATCGCCGTACACGTCGTCACCCACGGCGGCGCGTGCCATCGCGGCCCGCATCGCATCGCTCGGGCGCGTGACGGTGTCGCTGCGCAGGTCCAGCCATTGCTCGCTCAGGCTATTCATTGCCGCTCCGATTCCACCGCGGCCAGCTGCTCGGCAAAGAAGCGCTTGCCCATTTCCTCCAGGCCCAGCGTTTGCAGCACTTCCTGCAAGCGCTCGGTCGGGCGCTGGCGCGGCAGATTCTTGTAGCTGGCGATGATCAGCTCATTTTTCATCGAATGCTCCCAGCCCACCAGTTCGGTCACGTTGACCTGGTAGCCGTGCGCTTCCAGTTGCAGGCAGCGCAGCACGTTGGTGATCTGGCTGCCGAATTCACGGGTGTGGATCGGGTGGCGCCAGATCTCGGTGAGCGCGCTCTTGGCCAGATCCCGGCCCTTGTTTTTCTTGAGCACGGAGGCCACTTCGGCCTGGCAGCACGGAACCAGCACCATGAATTTCGCGCGTTTTTTCAAGGCAAACAAAATAGCGTCGTCGGTCGCGGTATTGCAGGCGTGGAGCGCGGTGACCACGTCGATTTGCGCTGGCAACAGATCGGACTCGGTCGATGCTGCGACCGACAGGTTCAGGAACGACATTCCGGGAAAGCCGAGCTTTTTGGCCAGCTCGCGCGATTTTTGCACTAGCTCTTCACGCGTCTCGATACCGTAGATGTGCGAGCCGTCGTTGAGGCCCTTGAAAAACAGGTCGTACAGGATGAAGCCGAGGTAGGACTTGCCGGCCCCGTGATCGACCAGAGAAATCGCTGGATGATCTTGCAGGATTTCTTTGAGCAGCGGCTCGATGAACTGGTACAGGTGGTAGACCTGCTTGAGCTTGCGGCGGCTGTCCTGGTTCATCTTGCCGTCGCGCGTGAGGATGTGCAGTTCCTGCAGCAGCGCGACCGACTGGCCAGGGCGAATCTCGGGCGCGAGCTGCACCGGGGCCGGGGCCGGGCTTTGACGGTCAGCGCGCTTCATCGATCCACGCCATCTGAATCGCTTCCAGCACCTTCTCGCCGCCGCGCGCGTGCTCGTCGTCAAACCCGTCCAGATCGACCACCCAGTTGTGCAGGTCGGTGAAGCGGATCGTCAGCGGATCGACGTCCGGAAATTTATCGCAGAGCGCCTCGGCGATCTCACTGATGTCACTCCATTTCATGGCAGGCTCCGGATGCTGATGTTCATGTCAGTGGCTTTCGCTCACTTGATTAATCGTATATTTCGGAATTTCGATCACCAGGTCGGTGTCGCCCACCAGCGCCTGGCACGACAGGCGCGAACAGGCTTCCAGCCCCCATGCGCGGTCGAGCAAGTCTTCCTCTTTCTCTTCGGCCTCGCCGAGCGAGGAAAGGCCTTCCCGCACCAGCACGTGGCAGGTGGTGCAGGCGCACGACTTCTCGCAGGCATGCTCGATATCGATGTCGTTTTCGAGCATGATATCGCACAGCGATTTGCCGGCGGGTGCGTCGATGACCGCCCCTTCAGGGCACAGGTGTGGGTGGGGCAGGATGACGATTTGGGGCACGTGAATAACCTTGTGAGTAGTATTTTCAGGAATCTTGGCTGACCTGGTCCAGCGTCTTGCCGGTCAGCGCGCTGCGCACGCTGCGGTCCATGCGGCGCGATGCGAATTCTTCGGTGCCTTGGGCCAGCGCGTCGACCGCCGTTTTCAATGCCCTCTGCTGCGGCGCCGGGTCGGGAGCATCCGAGCTTGACAGGCCGATTGCAAGCCGTGCGTTTTCCATCAGCAGCTCGACCGCGGCGCGCTCATCGAGCGACAGCAACTGGCCGTCGGCATCGAGCGCCGACTGGGTCGCCAGCACGATGCGCTCGGCTTCAACTTGCTGTTCGCGCAGCGCGCGCTGCACCATGTCGAGGTCGGCCGACGCGTAGGAGTCTTGCAGCATGCGCGCCACTTCGTCGTCGGCCAGGCCGTAGGCCGGCTTGACGCTGATCGACGCTTGCACGCCGGAGCGCAGTTCGCGCGCCGAGACCGACAGCAAGCCATCGGCATCGACCTGATAGGTAATCCGGATGCGGGCCGCGCCGGCCACCATCGGCGGGATGCCACGCAGCTCGAAGCGGGCCAGCGAACGGCAAGCCGACACCAGTTCGCGCTCGCCCTGCAGCACGTGCACCGCCAGCGCGGTCTGGCCGTCCTTGAAGGTGGTGAATTCCTGCGCCCGCGCGCAGGGAATGGTCGAATTGCGCGGGATGATCTTCTCGACCAGGCCGCCCATGGTCTCGATCCCGAGCGACAGCGGAATCACATCGAGCAGCAGCCAGTCGTCGCCGCTGGCGCGGTTGCCTGCCAGCAGATTGGCCTGGATCGCAGCGCCCAGCGCGACCACCTTGTCGGGATCGATATTGGCGTGCGGGATGGTATGGAAAAACTCGCTGACCGCGCGCCGCACGTGCGGCATGCGGGTGGCGCCGCCTACCAGCACCACGCCATCGATCTCGTCGACGTTCACGGCCGCATCGCGCAACGCCTTTCGGATCGAGGTCATGGTCTTGGCGACCAAGTGCTGGGTAATTTGAGTAAACGTCGCGTTGGATATTTTCAGGTGCACTTCCTCGCCCGAATTGAGGACCGCATCGATGGTGGTTTCGGCCTTGGTCGAGAGCAGTTCCTTGACTTCGCGCGCCTTCACCATCACGATCGCCGTGTCCTCGTCGGACAAGGGTGCCAGCTTGGCCTGCTCGATGATCCAGCAGAACAGGCGATGGTCGAAATCGTCGCCGCCCAGGGCCGAGTCGCCACCGGTGGAGAGCACTTCGAACACGCCTTTAGAGAGCTTGAGGATCGAAATGTCGAAGGTACCACCGCCCAGGTCATAGACCGCGTAGGTGCCTTGCGAGTCGTTGTCCAGGCCATAGGCGATGGCGGCGGCGGTCGGTTCGCTCAGCAGGCGCAACACGTTCAGGCCAGCCAGCTGGGCTGCGTCCTTGGTGGCCTGGCGCTGGGCATCGTCGAAGTAGGCCGGGACCGTGATCACGGCGCCCACCAGCTCATCGCCGAGCGCGTCTTCGGCGCGCTGGCGCAGCGTGGCCAGGATCTGGGCCGAGATTTCGACCGGGCTCTTCACGCCCGCCACCGTCTTCAGTTGCACCATGCCGGGCGCGTCCTGGAAGTCGTAGGGCAGGTTCTCGACATAGGCGATGTCGTGCAGGCCGCGGCCCATGAAACGCTTGACCGAGACGATCGTGTTCTTGGGGTCCGTGGTTTGCGCGGACTGGGCCTGGTGGCCGATGTGGGCATGCCCGTTCGGCAGGTAGCGCACCACGGACGGCAGCAGCGGACGCCCGTCGGCGTCGCTCAATACCTCGGGGATGCTGTTGCGCACGGTGGCGACCAGCGAATTGGTGGTGCCCAGGTCGATGCCAATGGCCAGCCGGTGCTGGTGCGGCGCGGTGGACATGCCTGGTTCGGAAATTTGTAGCAGTGCCATTTATTGAGACCTATTTTTTTAAAAGCGCTGATGGCTCGCTTCGTATCTGATCGGCTAGTGCGGAGTCGGTTTAACGGTCCAGCGCGTCGAAAGCAAAGCCGACCTCTTCGCCAAATTTTTCGAGGAACATCAGGGCCCGCACGCCTTGCGCGGCCTGGTGAAAATCGTTGGCGTCGAGTTGCCGGCCGATGTCGATCAGGCGCGCGCTGCGTTCGCTGCGCAACTGCGCATCGAGCCCTTCCAGCGCTTCCATGTTGCCGGACGAGCGCGCCTCGCTGAGTTCGTCGCGCCACTCCATTTGCTGCATCAGGAATTGGACCGGCATCGCGGTATTCGATTCCGTCTGGAGCTCGACCCCGTTCTGCTCGCACAGATATTGCGCGCGCTTTTGCGGGTTGCGCAACGTTTGATACGCTTCGTTGGCGCGGGTGGCCCATTGCATCGCGACGCGCTTTTCGGCGTCGGTCGCGTTGACGAATCTGTCGGGATGGACGCGGCTTTGCACCTCGCGGTAGGCCGCGTCGAGCGCATCGGCATCGAGCGCAAATTGCGCCGGCAATTGAAATAATTCGAAGTGGTTTTGCATGGGCTACGTTTATCTGTTCGCAACTGGATCCGTCAGATGATCGCGGCGCATCTTACCATGGGAGCGCGCCGATTCAAACGGCCCGGATCGCCCCGTCGCTGGCTGGCAAAGGATTAAATGCGGAAGCTTTCACCGCAACCGCACGCGTCTTTCACGTTCGGATTGTTGAACCTGAAGCCTTCGTTCAAGCCTTCGCGCGCGAAGTCGAGTTCGGTACCGTCGATGTAGGGCAGGCTTTTCGGATCCACGAACACCTTCACGCCGTGCGATTCGAACACCTGGTCTTCGTCACCCGCCTGGTCGACGTACTCAAGCTTGTAAGCCAGACCGGAACAGCCGGTTGTCCGCACGCCGAAACGCAAGCCGACGCCCTTGCCGCGCCGTTCGATGAAGCGACTGATGTGTTTTGCCGCTTTTTCGGTCAGTGTAATTGCCATTTATTTCTCCGCACCTGGGCCCC
>JANPCW010000393.1:0-1942 GCA_031431155.1 Janthinobacterium sp.
GCAGATACGCGTCGAATAGTTCCTTGATCGGCCAACCATATGAGACGGCCGTGGCGTAGTCAGCCAATCCGCCGGCACGTGGGCTCCACGCGACGTACTCGCGTACTGGCAAATACTGAATCGCGCCGATCATCAATCCGAGCACGACCGCTGCCAGGATGGACAGCCCGAACCAGACTTCTTTTCTCATGGCTGACCCTGGCTTCCGGAGCCGCTGGTGACGCGTTTATCGTGATCCTCCACATGGACCATGGCCTTGAGTTGGTCGAGGTCGACTTCCTCGACATCCTTGACCCGTGGCGGCCATGCGCCCTGACGCAAGCAAATGACGCAACGGATAATTTCGACGACGCCTTGCGTGAGTAACAAGGCTCCGGAGAGCGGGATCACCATCTTGAATGGATAAAGCGGCGGGCCGTTGGCAGTGAGCGTGGAATGCTCATTGATTGCCAGCGAATCGGCGGCATAGCTGTAGCCGGCCCACACGAGTGCGCTAACGCCGGGGATAAAGAACACGAAATACAGGATGAGATCAAGTGCCGCCTGCAAGCGCGGCGGGAAAAAGCCGTACAGCACATCGCCGCGCACGTGGCCATTCTTGGCGAGCGTGTAGGCGCCCGCCATCATGAACGCCGTGCCGTACATCATGATCATCAGATCGAAGGACCAGGGATTCGGATGGTTCAGTACGTAGCGTGAGAACACTTCCCACGAAACGAGAAATGTCAGGGCGACGATCAGCCAGGAAAATACCTGCCCCACCCAGCTACTGACCTTATCAACGAACAGCAAAAAATTTTGCATGGCTGATTCCGGCTCCAACTAACGGCAGGTGGCCTTGACCTTACGTTGACCTTGCGATGGAGCGCACGGCACCATCCAAACCATCTGGATAGTGTTGTGCAAACCGATCAATACTTCAGGTTTTCTTGGGTCGCGTGATGAAGTAATGGTTGTAGGCCATGCGCCGGTTGTTATTGGTGTCCATGTCCCACTTCATGGCGCGTTCGGCGAAAACTCTTTGCGATTTTTCCACTTCCTTGAACAAGGGATTGTCGGCGCCTTTCTTGGCCACGACCTCGTCCCAAATGTCCAGTTGCGCTTGCAATATCGAGTCCGGGGTCTTGTAAAACTTGACCCCATCCTTGGCTTGCATCTCCCGATAGTCTTTCGAGTAGCGATCGATTGCCTTCCATGACATGTCGGCCGATGAGGCTTCCACGGCCGTCGCGATGAGGACTTTCATTTTCGGTGGCAGCGCGTTGTACTTTGTTTTGTTGAAACTGATCTCGAACTGTTCTGCGCTTTGGTGGAAGCTTTGCAGCATGCACACCTTGGAAACATCGGGGAATCCCAGCAAACGGTCGGAGCTTGCGTTATTGAATTCGGCGCCATCCAGCAAGCCGCGGTCCATGGCCGGGACAATCTCGCCGGCCGGCAAGGCATTCACCGCAGCGCCCATCGCGGTAAATAAATCGATCGCCAGCCCGTTGGTGCGGAACTTGAGCCCTCGCAGATCTTCTTTCTTGGTAATTGGTTTTTTGAACCAGCCCAGTGGCTGGGTCGGCATCGGCCCGGTGAGGAAGGACACGACGTTCGCGCCAATCGACGTGTAGAGTTTTTCCAGAAGTTCTTTTCCGCCGCCGTACTTGTGCCATGCCAGCACCATGTTGGCATCCATGCCAAATACCGGCCCCGACGTCCACAGCGCGATGGCGCTTTGCTTGCCATAGTTGTAGCCCAGCACGCCGTGCCCGCCGTCAAGCGTGCCTTTCGACACGGCATCGAGCAGCCCGAAAGCGGGCACCACTGCGCCAGCGGGCAGCACGTCAATCTTGAGCTCGCCGCCGGTCATGTCGTTGATTCGCTTGGCAAAGTCGAGCGCGTATTCGTGAAAAATATCTTTGCTCGGCCAGGTACTCTGAAAACGCATTTGCGTGAC
>JANPCW010000394.1:0-2115 GCA_031431155.1 Janthinobacterium sp.
ATACCCTAAACCCTCTAAATATCAAATCATATCTCAAAAACAACCGGGCCCCTATTTTTTCTTTGTTCGTAAATGGTACGCGCCTCCCGACGTTGTTGTAAAACGGTCGGATGGCGCTTCTCTTTTCCGACCTACGAAATCATCGGGGCCCGATTGTTTTTGAGATCTGCTTGCTTAGATCGAGGTTTTCGTCTATTGATTGGTACACCGTCGACCACGCTACCGATACGATTGCACTGGTTCGCCCGACTCAAGCTGCGAGACGAGGCCAAGTAAAAATCGAGGATCGCCATGCACGCCACACTGTCATTGCTTCAGCTAATCAAATTTCAGCGTCTGAGCTGCCATCAGCTCACCGCACGAACTGCCGGACAGGGCAGAAACTGTGGAGGCGTGCCATGAAAAAGCTAGTGCTGCTGGTCGTCGTTGCCCTGCTGATATTGGCATTTTTTGCGCTGGATCTGAATCGCTTTCTGACTCTTGATGGTCTCAAGGCAAGCATGGGCCAATTCGAGGCCTGGCGGGCGGCCTCGCCGGTGTTTGTCGGGTTCGCCTTCTTCGCGCTTTATGTGGCGGTCGCGGCGCTTTCCTTGCCGGGCGCAGCCGTCATGACGCTCGCCGCCGGTGCCTTGTTCGGCCTGATGACTGGCATGGTGATCGTGTCGTTCGCCTCGAGCATCGGTGCGACGCTGGCCTTTCTGGTGTCGCGTTATCTGCTGCGCGATGCCATCCAAAACCGTTTCGGAGACCGCCTGAAAGCCATCAACGACGGCATGGCCCGTGACGGCACGTTCTACCTGTTCACGCTGCGTCTGGTGCCGCTGTTTCCGTTTTTTCTCGTCAATCTCCTGATGGGGATGACAACGATTCCGGCTCTCAGCTTCTACTGGGTCAGCCAGATCGGCATGCTCGCCGGCACGCTAGTATATGTCAATGCAGGGACGCAACTGGCGAAGATATCCGGGCTGTCCGGCATCGTTTCGCCTGGCTTGTTGATATCGTTCGCGCTATTGGGGATATTTCCGATGCTGGCCAAATGGGTCTTGAACTTGCTGAAACGCCGGCGCGTGTATGCCAACTGGCAGCGCCCGCAACGCTTTGACCGCAACCTGATCGTGATCGGCGCCGGCGCGGCCGGTTTGGTCAGTGCCTATATAGGTGCCGCCGTGAAGGCCAAGGTGACGCTGATCGAAGCGCACAAGATGGGCGGCGATTGCCTCAATTACGGGTGCGTGCCGAGCAAAGCGCTGATCAAGTCTTCCCGCATCGCCCACCAGATGCGGCATGGCGAACATTACGGACTGACATCCATGATGCCCGAATTCAGCTTTCGCAAGGTCATGGCGCGGGTGCATGACATCATCCGTGCCGTCGCACCGCACGACAGTGTGGAGCGCTACACGGAATTGGGCGTGGAAGTGCTTGAGGGCTATGCCCGTATCGTCGATCCCTGGACCGTGGAGGTGACGCTCAATAACGGCAGCAATAAAATTGAACGTCTGACCACCCGCAGCATCGTGATCGCCACCGGTGCCCGGCCGTTGGTGCCGCCGTTGCCCGGCTTGGACGAGGTCGGCTACGTCACCAGCGACACGCTGTGGGACGAGTTCGCCAAGCTGGACGCTCCCCCGGCCCGCTTGGTTGTGCTCGGTGGCGGGCCGATCGGTTGCGAGCTGGCGCAGAGTTTTGCCCGTTTGGGTTCCAAGGTCACCCAAGTCGAAATGGCGCCGCGCGTCATGTTGCGTGAAGACGAGGAAGTGTCGGCATTGGCGCGCGATTCGCTCATGCGTGATGGTGTGGCCGTGCTCACTGGCCACAAGGCCCTGCGCTGCGAACGTGAGGGCGCGCGCAAGTTCATCGTCGTCGAGCACGGCGGGGCAGAACTGCGCATCGAGTTCGACGCGCTGCTGTGCGCCGTGGGCCGCGTGGCGCGGTTGACGGGCTACGGGCTGGAAGAACTGGGAATTGAAACCGAGCGCACGGTGGTCACCAATGACTATCTGGAAACGCTGTATCCGAACATTTTCGCTGCCGGCGACGTGGCCGGCCCCTATCAGTTCACCCATACTGCCGCGCACCAGGCCTGGTATGCGGCAGTGAACGCGCTCTTCGGCG
>JANPCW010000395.1:0-3086 GCA_031431155.1 Janthinobacterium sp.
CCGGTCGATGCCATTGTGCCGGTCAGCGGCCCGGTTGCCCAAATGATCTTGTTGTCGGGCGCCAGCGGATCCACTTTCGGATCGACCTCGTCGATAAAATATTTGGTCGCCAAGCCGCGCTGCCCGATGTACTCGCGCGCCAATTGCATGTTGAGCGGTTCCGCCTTGCAAGTGCCGGCCGTCAAGTCGACCCGAAGAATTTTTCCTGTCCATGCCATGATGAATCTCCTTGATCCACAACACTATGCTGTCACCTGGTTGCCCAGTTTGTCGGCCCATTGACGCATCCGGTCGAGGCCGGTCCAGTTGGCGTCGACGTAGGTGATGGCTGCGGTCGGACACGCTTCAGCACAGGCCGGCTGGCCGCCGCACAGGTCGCACTTTTGAACCTTGCCGGTTTCTTGCACGTAGTTGATGGTGCCGAACGGGCAGGCGATGGTGCACACCTTGCAACCGACGCAAATGTCGTCGAGCACGACCTTGGCGCCGGTCATCACATCGAGCTTGATCGCCTCGACCGGGCATGCATGCAGGCACCATGCTTCGTCACACTGGGTGCAAGTGTAGGGAACTTTTTTTCCGGTGAGATGGAAATCAAAAACCTTGATGCGGGACTGGGATGGGTTGAAAATTCCGTAGTTTTCAAAGCTGCACGCCATCTCGCACTGGAGGCAGCCGGTGCACTTTTCTGGGTCTATATGTAAGGACTTCTGCATTTTCGGCTCCTAGTCGGTAGCGGCTCACAAAACTGCGTTACATCCTAGGAAAACTACGCCCTATGCTCTTCGTTGTCAATCTGGTCGATGCTGCTTGCGTGTTTCAAGTCAAGTAGGTCGGCGCTTTTGTGCAAGCCACCGCTTTTCTGTTCTTCGTCTGCGTTGGCCTCAATGCGTGAAGACTTTGATTACTTGGTCAATATTGCTGCGATCGGTTTCAGCCGTTGTTGAAAGGCCAGCTTGAATCGGATTCCGGGCAACCGGGGTGGGCTGATTGACCAACGGGCGCAGCGATGAGTCAACCTTGCCCTCGCGTTTGGCCACATACATCGCCTTGTCCGCCGCAACCATCATCGCGTCGGCGCTTAGCCCGTGATCGGGGTAAATGCTAACGCCGATCGAACCGCTCAGTTTGACGGTGCCGCCGTGGGCCAGGCCGATTGGCTGTTGTAGCGCCGCTTGAATGTTCGCGGCAATTTCAAACGGGGTATTCAAGGGTTCGATGTCGGTCAAGATCACCAGAAATTCGTCGCCGCCGAGCCGAGCCACCAAGTCCGTCTTGCGTACCGCCATGCTCATCGCCTTGCCGATCGCTTGCAATACGGCATCACCGGCACTGTGGCCATAGGTGTCGTTGACAGGCTTGAACCCGTCGAGGTCGATATACAGGACGGCGAAGTTTTTTTTCAGGCGTGCGCAGCGGTCAATCTCGACTTCCAGCCGGTAAGTGGCAAGACGGCGGTTGGGCAAGCCTGTCAACACATCGTGTAGCAGGCTCATGCGGGTCTTCCAGTGTTCCAGCAAAAACAGCCAGCTGAGCGCGCCGACCAGCAGTGCGATGGCGAAACCGGCCACATGAAGCGACACGAAACCTCGCTCTTTGCCCCAGCCGCCTGTCGGCACCGCTGCCAGCTCCCAGCTGCCGCCCGGTATCGCAAGATGTACCAAAATCGGCGCTTGGGAAAACAGCGACGCCTGACCAAAAAACACGGCGCCCTGCGCGCCCAGGCCATCCTTCCCGCGCACCGCGTAGCGCACCCCATCGACCGCTTCGCGCATCCCGGCCGCAGCGAGCAGTTGGTCGAAATCGAGCACCATACTGAGCATGCCCCAGTACTTCCCATCGTCATCAAACACGGGCGTCCGGTTGGGCAGCCCGACTCCGCCTTGCACCAGCTTGACCGGGCCGGCAAGGACCGATTTGCGGGTGCGGATCGCTTTTGCCACACTTTCCCACTGGCCCGGGAGCGTGCGATAGCTGCGTCCGAGCACGCTCTCATTGCCTTCGCGCGGATATATGTAAGTGATGACGTTGGCCGGTGCAATCGCGATCACGCGGATGTGCTTGCCGAAACGGTGGAGTGTCGACAGGATGCGGGTGGCGCGCTTGTCGGTAATCGTGTTTTCCACCGCGATATAGCCGACCAGGCCATTGGCCAGCGATATGGTTGCGTTTAACTCGCTGCCGAGGCGGGCGGCGATCGCGCTTGCCTTGCTGATGACGGTGCTGTGTTCCCGCTGGTCCATCCGGATCGCTTCAAGG
The DNA here is from genome assembly GCA_031431155.1 of Janthinobacterium sp. Taxonomy (GTDB): domain Bacteria; phylum Pseudomonadota; class Gammaproteobacteria; order Burkholderiales; family Burkholderiaceae_D; genus JANPCW01. The sequence goes on from JANPCW010000395.1 coordinate 2,260, forward strand.
TGGATCCAGTATTCCGAGACGGCGATGAACGCCAGCATCAAGAGCGCCGGAATGCCCCACCGTGCAAGCCGATAGTCGAGAAATCTCGCCATAAGTTTTAAAAATGATAAATAAAGTGCTTGGCTGCAATAGCGGAATGTCGAGAGTGTAGCGTTACCGGCAACTTGTGTATATCGATTTGGTGCCGGGGCGCACGATGCTTGCGTTTGGTCACACTATCGTGCTTATGGGTAATTGAGGCGTTGGTTTATTGACGGGGCGCAATATGCTCGGATATCGGCAAGGCTAGTTGACACGGGCGCCTGAGTCTGGACCGTAGTCAGGGTAATCGATGGCGGGGAAGCGGCGTCAAATGGATGGGAGATCGCTCGCCGTGCGCACCGTCAGCAATGTCTGCGCAATGTTTCTGACGGGAGTTCGCCAAACATTTGCTTGTAGTTGCCCGCAAAGCGGGACAGGTGCCAGAACCCCCAGCGCGCGGCGACATCGGCCACCGTCATGTGCTCGACTGCGGCGTCGGCCTTGAGGGTTCGTCGGGCCCGGTTGAGCCGGATCGCGCGCAAATAGGCGACCGGATTAATATCGAGTACCGACTCGAAACTGTATTGCAAAGTGCGGCGCGAAATATTCAGGGCCGTACACAAATCCGGGACCGTGACCGGATCGTCGTGGTGCTCCAGCAAATAGGCCTTGGTTTTGTCGACCACACCCTTGCGCGAAAGGGCCACTACAGGTTGGTTGCCCGGGATGGTGTCGTTGGTTGCGACCACCAGATGGTTGAAAATATCTTCTTCAATGAGTTTTCTGACCTGCGGCGAGTTGAGCAT
>JANPCW010000396.1:0-4343 GCA_031431155.1 Janthinobacterium sp.
GCCGCGTCATCATCGTGGCGCCGGTGCGCCGCAAATCGTGGGGTGTCCAGCGGCCCTCAGGCAGCTTGAGCGTGGCAATGTTCGCACTACGCCGGCTCATGGGGGCGGTATCGCGCTGGCGGTCCCCAAGTTGTTTTGTCACGGTTTTGAGCGATACTGATTTCGTGCCGCTTCTGTCGGGATAGCACCACGCGGTCGAACCCGTTATTCCGTACAGTCGCTGGAACTGTTGGGTAGCAAAGTCCGACAGGTAGACGGTGTGAGCCTTGGCGTTTTTTGAGTTTTCCATCGGAATGCGCCAGGTGCCCCGGATAAAATCGACGTGTTCCCACCGAGCGCTCAGCAGTTCGCCAATTCGGCAGCAGGTGGACAGCGCCAGCCAGATCGCGCATTCAGTCGATTGCAGAAGGCCGGCGTCGGGTAACTTGTGATGCAAATCCCTGATCTCGTCTTCGGACAGAACCCGGTCGCGTTCGGTGTCCTTGCCGCCGATTTTGGTCTTGCGAATGCTCGCGGTCGGGTCGGCCTCGATGATGTCGCGGTCAACCGCAAACCTGAACATCTGGCGCATCAGCGAGAAAATCAGCTTTGCCATCCGGTTCACGCTTCGGGCCAGCAAGGCGTCTGTGACGGCCGTGACGTGCCCCTTTTTTACTTCATCAACCGCCAGATGCCCAATTCTTGGCAGTACGTCTTTTTCGAACATTCTTCGGATTTCCTTGCCGCCATCTTTACGGGCGATCAGATCAACGGATGCCCAGCGCTCAAAGAGATCCGTCACACTGATCCGTGCCAACAGGCGCGCCACTTCGTCAAGCTGGGCCTGTCGATCAGCGTCAAGGCGCGCTTGCTCAGCCGCACGAAGGGCTTCTGCCAGCCTGGCTTCGGCGTCGACATGGCCCTTCAGATCCTTGACGCCCCCTTGATACAGCTTTGACAGTTCGCCAGCCTTCACGCGCGCAGCAGCTAATGTCGATCCATCGCGGCCATGTTCGCAATACTTGCCAATTGCCATTGTCACGCGCTTGCCATCAGGATCGGTGTAGCGGAAATAGAACAATCGATCACCGGAAGACGTAATGCGCACCGTCAGCCGTCCGTGTCCTTTCGGCGCGTCGTCGGTCAGCCATTGGTCTTTGCCGGTGGGTGACTTTTTAATTTGACGATCGGTGATGATGGCCATGCTCGTTCCTCAAAATTTCCCGTTGCCGTTTGGTTTCCGTATGGGGGCGGCTCTAGCTGTATTTTACTGGACATTACCGAACAACACAAAATAGGTAATCTGTTGTAAAACAAAGACTTAGGTGATTTACAAAGACGCTACTGGAACAGCCTGGACAGTAAATTGACTTTATTGGGTGCAAGGGGTAGCAAGTTCGAATCTTGTCGCCCCGACCAATAGAATCAAACACTTAGCCTAATCTTCAGATTAGGCTTTTTGCTTTTCACGTCTATTTTTCTCTCAAGTTCAGCACGATAATCACATCAATCATGTTTGCGTCGATCCGGCAGGCGCAGCATAGTCAAGGAAAATTTGCTAAGAAGTATGCGTGTTGGCACCGACGCTGATTTGCCCCACGTGCAGAGGCAAGACTGATCCATTGCAATCACCCGCCAGCGACAAGGGTTTGCCAGGAATCGGGCTGGTCGGTGAGCTCTCGGCAGCTGGGTCAATGCGGCGTCGGCGTCAACACGGGGTCAGTCCTTGCCCGTCATACAACGCATTAAAACAACTGAATTTCAGCCCACTCAACTTCTTCGTGCAAACAATGTTTCCCTACGGTATATTTGCTACGAACAACAATACGGGGCTTTAATGAATATTCGATGGCCGACTTGTGCCGGAACACTCGCAGCACTGATCACCTTGGCCAGCGGCGGAACACAAGCTCTTGAACTTGGTAACCAATTCCAACTCCACAGCTATGCCGACCTGTCACACGAAAAGTCGAACGTCGACACCAGTGACATGCATTTGGGCGATCGGGAAACTAGTTCCAACATTTCCCTGGTCGGCGTGTGGCAAGCCACAGATCGCGCCAAAGTGTGGACACAGCTATTCCGTTCCAGCGAGCTGGGCAAGATTCGTGTCGACTGGGCGTTCGTCGATTATCAAACGAGCGGCGCCCAGACTTTGAGGCTGGGCCGGGTCCGGCAGCCTTTAGGCTTGCACAATGAAATGCGGGACGTGCAAGAGCTGCGACCAACCGCAAGCATGCCCTATATGTACGATGAAGAGTTAGCGCTCGTCGATGAGTCATTTGACGGCGCTTCGGTGGAGCAAAACTTCCAGATTGGCGCGAGTACAGTGAAGCTGGAAGTCTATGGGGCATCGAAGCTGCAATCCGGTGGGGCCGAAGTCGCACGCGGTTCCGCCGCGGGCGCTCGCTTGATCCTGGAAACACCGTTCGAGGGGCTGTCGCTACGCGGCTCGGTTTATTCTGCGCGTTTAAGCAGAAACAAGGAAAATGCACTGGAAGACAAAGACATACTGGAACACACACAGGAAGACACTCGCCAGCGCAAGCGCGCCTGGGCTGTGGCGGTGCACTACCTTCCGGGTCAGGGCCATGTCGATGTGCAGGCTGAATTGGCCCGCGGGTTCCTGTATGACCACAGGGTTTCTACCTGGTATGTTCAGGCGGCGGTTCCCTTGGCCGACCATTGGAAGGCGGCGGCCCGCTTTGAACGGATAGTCACGGACACCAGCCAGCGCGGCGACGATGCTTTTCAGGAGCGGCGCTTGGTATTGGGGATCGCCTACACAATAAAGGAACACTTCGGGTTGCGCATCGAACAGCAGTTTCATCGAGGCTATGGCATTCCTGTAGTGCACGAGACACTTGAAGCAGGCACCGGCCGACCTAGCTGGAAGTCGACGGTGTTAAGTATTAATTATCAATTCTGATGCGACTGATCAAGCCTATGAAAACCAGCCTCGCATTCCTTCCCGTCCTTGCCGCAGCGCTCGCCTTCGTAACAGTCACTGCGTATGCGGACGAGGTCGTGGTCATTGTCAACAAAGACAATCCCAACGTCGTCGACCGGCAATACATCGCGCGCCTATACACCGGTGCTGTCAAGGGTTGGCCTGATGGCTCGCCCGCCTTTCCAGTGGATCAACTAGAGGGCAGCGAGACGCGTGCAATGTTCTACGCTAAAGTCGTTGGCAAGAGCCAGGCGACGGTCAGAGCGCTCTGGCAGCAGATCATTTTCAGCGGTAATGGCCTGCCGCCAAGGATCGTATCGCCCGATGCAGCAATGAAACGTCTGGTAGCCACTAACCGCAACGCGATCGGGTACATCCTGTCATCGCAGGTGGATGCGTCGGTCAAGGTAATCGCTAAATAGCGCGCCATGGGTCATTCCCGTGAATTGCCTCCCTCGTCCTGGCAGAGCCAGTCAAGGCTGGTACGCAACCTCAGCTTAATGGCGGCGATGATTGCAGTTGTCGTCGCCTTGGCAGCGCCCGCCGGTTTTTTCTGGTTATCGTACCGAGCTGAAGCGAAGGAAGCCGTGGTCGCCGCCCGATTGCATGCCGCATTTGTGACCCAGGTGGCCAGCACCAGCGATGATTGGCAACGCGACGTGCCGATTTTGATCGAGTCCAATCTCACCCCGAGCGAATTGCCAGAGGTCCGCTACATCCGCGATGCTTCTGGGCTGGAGATCGCTCACAGCGGGCGCCCGCTCAGCGCGCCCACGATCTCAGGCGGTGCAGTGGTGGCAGGGCGAGAGGGGCCCGTGGGTACGGTGATCGTCACGCGGTCCATGAAACCTGTTGTGCTCAGCACCTTGTTGGTCGCCGCTTTAGGCGCGGCGTTTGGGTTGGCCATCTACGGTACCTTGCGGGTATTGCCGTTACGCGCACTGCGCCGAACGCTCGAAGCATTGCATCGGGAAGAGATCAATGCGCGTGAGGAAACCGAAGAGCGGCTCCGTATCGTGTTCGAGAACTCGATTGAAGGCATTATCACATTAAGAAAGAACGGTACTATCCTGACCTGCAATCCGGCTGGGGCGCAAATTTTCGGTGAACCCGCGCATGCAGTTGTCGGTCGCAATCTGGCAGACCTTGTAACTTTCGCTCAGTGCGGCGATACCGAGCTTCCATTCGCGATCGGTCTATGGGTGACGCAGGCATTGCGCGGTGACGGGACTCACTCTCCCGTTGAAATCACGGTGAGTGAGACGCGCTTGGCGGGCGAAGTGCAGATGATCGCAATTGTCCGAGACATCACCGAGCGCAAGCAGACGCAGGATCGGCTCGCTTACCTCGCCAACTACGACAGCCTGACGGGCTTGCCGAACCGCGTTCTTTTTCGCGACCGCTTGGAACAGGC
>JANPCW010000397.1:0-3883 GCA_031431155.1 Janthinobacterium sp.
ACCATAGCAAGTTGGTACCACCCCTTCCCATCCCGAACAGGACCGTGAAACAACTCTGCGCCGATGATAGTGCTGCAACCAGTGTGAAAGTAGGTTATCGTCAGGCTTGTTATATGAAAAAACCCCCGCAGAGATGCGGGGGTTTTTTTCGTCTATCCGTTATGCCAGCGCGCTCATTGATTGATGGTCCGAACCGCAGCACAACACTGCGATATCCGCAAGAACACGGCATTTCGGTGGCGACTGCCGTAGGAATTCAAAGAATCGATCAGCATGTGCAGTATCAAGCAAAGGCTAAAAGCTGGACTTGTGCTAGTGCGAGCGCAACTTGTCAACGCAGCCCATTCATCTCCCGCACAGCCTGTAAAATATTCGCGGGCGCCAACTCGGCGTAGCCCTCCAGCCGCTTGAAAGCCGTGAGTTCCTTCGATTTTCCGGCCTGAGAAACAATCTCGGCTTTGCTTGCGCCACGCTGCGCGGCCAGGTCAATCTGCGCTCGCAATGTGCTGAGGTAGGCGCGCGTGTCGGCATCCATGCGCGCCAGACTACCGAGCGTGCCGCGGCCCGGCACAATCTGGCGCGGGCGCAGGCTGGCAAGACCATCGTAGGCAGCGATCCAGCTGTCGAGACCACTGTCGGCGCTGAGCGCGGGCAAGGCATCGGACTGCATGATCGCGCCGGCGAATGCGATTTCCTGGCGCGGCAGCCAGACCGCGATGTCGCCGGAACTCTGCGCGGGGCCGAAGTACGACAACTGCAGCGTGCTGTCGCTGAAGCGTACCTCTTCCAAATCACCCGAAAAACCGCGTGGCAGCGCAAGTTCGGTGCCACGCGCCTTGTCCCGGAGCAGCGCCTGCATGGTTTTGAGCTGCTCGGCGCCGCGCGCTTCCATCAGTTTGCGGGCATCTTGATGGGCAAGCAGAGGTACGCCGAGCTTTTTGAAGTAGCCGTTGCCGAGCCAGCGCGCCGGGTCGGAACCGGTGTTGATCACATATTTGATCGGGTAGCTACTCACTCTCTGGATCGCCCGATGCAACATCTGGGCAACCCGGTAAGAGGAACCGCTGTCGATCACGACAACCCCAGCCGAGGTGGCGACAAAGCCGAGATTGACGGTCAGCGCATCGTTGTCGTAGCTTGCTGGCTTGACGCTGCCATACACGACATACACGCCGGGTGCGACGCGCACCGGCTCTAATTGCTGATCTGCCGCCACCCCCAACATGCAGTAGCACGCCATGGCAATGCCAAGCATGCCGTGAAACAGGATAGCGGGTTGGGTGTGTGTGATTCTTAGCATTTGATCGGATTCCAATAATCAAATGCCAAGTGTAACGGCTCGCGTCTGAAAACGCTCGCATTTGAGGCTCGCTCGCATCTCTGGGGCCGGAATAATTTCAAGCGCCGTTCCATCGCGCAACGGACCGGATACAACGGCGCAGGCGAACAAACAAAATGGTCGTTGCGACTGATACTGCGTAAAATGGCTGTTTTGAATCGATAAGGATATAAACAGTGAAAAAAACAGGAATGGCGAAGAGCGATGCCAAAAAATTGATGGGCAAGTTGGTCGCGCCTGGCACGGCCGGTTTTGGTCAAGGCGAGGCGGCAGTGGTGGATCGCCGCGAACAGCGCAAGCGCGATCAGGCGCTCGGCCTGGTTCCATTTGCTGTCAAACTCAATAGCGCCTTGGTGCTGCAACTGCAGGCACAGGCGAAAGAACGCGGGGTTGATCTCAATGAGGTGGTCGCCGACGTACTCACCAAGGGGCTGGCGGCCTAGTTAATCCGTGCGGTTCACGCCGCCGTGTCGACCGCGGCATCGGGATAGCGCGGCTTACCCCGCCAGCTCGCGGCGAAAAAATTCCACCGTTCGCTGCCATGCCAGCTTTGCCGGCGGTTCGTCGTAGCGTGGCGTGGTGTCGTTGTTGAAACCGTGCTGCGTGCCCGGATAAACGTAGTACCGGTAACGCACGCCAGCGGCTTTGAGCGCGGTTTCATAGGCCGGCCAGCCGGCGCGGATCCGATCATCGTTTTCAGCATCGTGAATCAAGAGCGGCGCCTTGATCTTAGCGACATCCGCAACTGGCGGTTGGTTGCCGTAGAACGGCACGACTGCGGCAAGATCAGGCAGCTGCGTGGCGAGGTAGTTGGCCATGCCGCCGCCAAAGCAAAAGCCGACCACGCCAACTTTTCCGTTGCCGCCAGGCAGAGTTCTCAGGATATTGGCGGCGCTGACAAAATCAGCCCGCGTCTTGGCTTGGTCGAGCTTGCCAAATAGTGCGCGCGCCTTGTCCTCGTCGCCAGGGTAACCGCCTGACGGGAACAAGGCGTCGGGCGCGAAGGCAATGAAATTGTCGAGTGCCAGGCGGCGCGCGACGTCCTCGATATGGGGATTCAAACCGCGGTTTTCATGAACCACGAGAATCGTCGGCAGCTTGCTCTTGGCATGCGCCGGCTGTACCAGATAGCCGCGCAAGCTGCCATAGCCTTGCGGCGATGGATATTCGAGGTGAGCGGCCTTGATGCGCCTGTCGTCGGCGGCGACCAGCGGGGCCGCGAAACTTGGGCTCAGCGCACCGAGCAGGGTGGCGGCAGTCGCCCCGCCTACCGCAAAGCGACCCGCCGATGACAGGAAGGCGCGGCGTGAAATCTACCCGTGCACGTACTGGTGCCCGTGCACGTACTGGTCGAACAGCTTCAACACTTCAGGGGCGAAATCGCTTGCGGTTGCGCGTGTCATTGAAGCCTCCGGTGCCTATGCCGACCCACCCTGCGGGTGAGTATCGGCGTGCTTTAGCTGACCTCAAAAAAAATGCGCCACAGGCGATTGCCGGTTGCGCACCAAAGGGACTCTGTCTGAATCGGTATTGACCGGGTATTGACCGCGACTCCGGCCATGGTCGTTACCGACGTCAAGGTTCAAAAGATCGCCACCGCCGTTATCGTGACCAAATCATGGTCGGTTGCCTGCCGCGCTTGCTAGCGTAAGAATTAATAAGATTTCTCTCATGTAATATGATATAAGTATTGCAATGCATGAAAAATAAGGCCTATGCAAGAATTTTATGTTTCAAAAACGTCGGACGAGTACCTGTCGTCACCATCCGTCACCATCGACCTGATTGCGTTGCGATTAAGGCAAGTATAGGCCGCGCATGCGCCATATACTATGGCCGTTAGCCGCGTTCTTCCAGAGTCTTTGGTAGCGAAATCGTCAGACTTTAGTCCCTATTTGTCCTCAGCCAATAGCGATCATGGCGGCCAGATGGTAATCTATAACTGGGAGGATCTACTGTGATTACTTTTGTCCGTTCAAGCCTGTCGCGCCAGTTCCTTCTGATTAGCTTTCCCGTATTGCTTGCGGGAATGTTGGTAATTGGCTCATTGATCGGCCAGCAGGTTGAGGAAAGCGTCGTGCATCGCATGGGCGGGGTAACCGGCCTGTACGTCGATAGCTTTATTGCGCCGCACGCGCAAACTCTGCTTCATTCGGACGATTTGCGTGCTACCGATCGGGCAGCGCTCGATGCGCTATTGACCAAAACGCCGCTCGGTAAACGCATTGTTTCATTCAAAATATGGCGCCCTGATGGTCGCATTCTGTACAGCGCCGATACCGCGCTGATCGGACGAACTTTTCCGGTTGGCGAAGGCTTGACGGAGGCGCTTGCTGGCAGGGTGCATTCGGAAGTGAGTGAGCTGTCGGCGGACGAAAACGTATTGGAATCAAGAAAATGGCCACGCTTGATCGAAACCTACACGCCGATCCGTGCGACGGGCCTGGGGAAAGTACTCGCGGTTGCCGAGTTCTACCAGAGGGTCGATGAAATGGTGTACGAGGCGTCTTTGGCGCGGCGCCAAAGCTGGCTGGTGGTGGCGCC
>JANPCW010000398.1:0-6716 GCA_031431155.1 Janthinobacterium sp.
TAATAAGATTGAGGGTCAGAGTTTTTTTTCGCGGCTCCATGCGAAAATTACTCTGACCCCAACTAATCTTAAGAATTGTGGGTCACAGTTTTTTTTCGCGGCTCCATGCGAAAATTACTCTGACCCCAACTGACTAAATACAGCGGCTTGGCATTGGAACGATGTTATGATGTCGGCCGCAGTCCTTGTTCCCAGCTTTTACCCATAGATTGCCGCGCGTGGCCAGTCCCGCCCGGTTCGTTCTTTTAAGGAAATACCATGTCCGCACCAAATCAAAAGATCCGCATCCGTCTGAAAGCATTCGATTACAAGCTGATCGATCAGTCGGCTCTGGAAATCGTTGAAACAGCCAAGCGCACCGGCGCTGTCGTCAAGGGTCCAGTACCATTGCCAACCCGCATTCAGCGTTTCGACGTGCTGCGTTCCCCGCACGTGAACAAGACGTCGCGCGACCAGTTCGAAATTCGCACCCATCAGCGTTTGATGGACATCGTTGACCCAACCGACAAGACGGTTGATGCACTGATGAAGCTGGACCTGCCAGCTGGCGTCGATGTAGAAATCAAACTGCAATAAAAAATTACGGTTGACCGGGCGAGAAATCGCCACGGTGACCAACGTGTTGTCAAGATTAGGGCCAGGAAAACGCAAAACAGCGCGTCTCTCCTGGCCCTAATCACATTTGCGCGCACATGTGCAACAACACGACATACCTCGTGTTTACTTGTTGCGTCAAGCATTATTCTCGGCTATACTTGCCGGCTTCGGTATGGATTCGTCTCTTTTGAGTCTGTACGTTACTTAGTAGTCTAAACAAAGCCCCGCCCAATCGCAGGCGGGAATGGAGAAAAAATGAGCCTAGGCCTTCTCGGTCGCAAGGTTGGTATGATGCGCATTTTCACGGATGAAGGGGATTCGATTCCCGTCACCGTGTTGGACGTGTCAAACAACCGTGTTGCGCAAATCAAAACTCCTGAAACAGATGGTTATACCGCTGTTCAGGTCGCATTCGGTCAACGTCGCGCTTCCCGCGTGACCAAGGCAGTTGCGGGTCACCACGCTAAAGCTGGTGTCGAAGCTGGAACGATGTTGAAAGAGTTCCGGGTCGACGCTGCCAAAGCTGCCGAACTGAAAGCTGGCGATATTGTCGCCGCCTCGCTGTTCGAAGTCGGTCAAAAAATCGACGTGCAAGGTATCACCATCGGTAAGGGTTACGCCGGCGTCATCAAGCGTTACCACTTCAGTTCCGGTCGCGCTACCCACGGTAACTCCCGTTCGCACAATGTGCCAGGTTCCATCGGTATGGCGCAAGATCCAGGTCGCGTTTTCCCTGGTAAGCGCATGACCGGTCACCTCGGTGACGTTACCCGCACCATGCAAAACCTCGAAGTCGCCCGTATCGACACCGACCGCCAGTTGTTGCTGGTCAAGGGTGCCGTTCCCGGTGCGAAAAATGGCCAGGTCGTCGTTTCGCCAGCCGTTAAAACCAAAGTCAAGAAGGGAGCTTAAACGATGGAACTCAAGCTTCTGAATGCGCAAGGTCAAGCCGGCTCCAACGTCGTCGCAGCTGATACTATTTTCGGCCGTGATTACAATGAAGCGCTGATCCACCAAGTCGTCGTTGCCTACCAAGCCAATGCACGCAGCGGTAACCGCAAGCAAAAAACACGTGAAGAAGTTCACCACACGACGAAAAAGCCATGGCGCCAAAAAGGTACCGGCCGCGCGCGTGCTGGTATGTCGTCCTCGCCACTGTGGCGCGGCGGCGGACGGGCTTTCCCGAATTCGCCGGACGAGAATTTCTCGCACAAAGTAAACAAGAAGATGTATCGCGCAGGTATCTGCTCGATTCTGTCCCAGTTGGCCCGTGAAGGTCGTCTGACTGTTATCGAAAACCTGACAATCGAAGCGCCCAAGACCAAGCTCTTGTCGCAGAAATTGACAAGCATGGGCTTTGAATCCGTGCTGGTGATTACCGATACGCTCGACGAAAACTTGTTGCTGGCATCGCGCAATCTGCCGAACGTGCTCGTCGTTGAGCCGCGTCACGCCGATCCGATGTCGCTGGTGTTCTACAAGAAGATCCTGATCACCAAGTTGGCATTGGCGAAGATTGAGGAGATGTTGGCATGAGCGCGATTTTGAAACATAGCGAAGAACGCTTGATGAAGGTGCTGCTGGCGCCGGTCATTTCCGAGAAGGCCACCATGGTCGCGGAAAAGAACGAGCAAATTGTATTCCGTGTCATGACGGATGCAACCAAGCCTGAAATCAAGGCAGCCGTTGAGCTGCTGTTCAAGGTTGAAGTCCTGTCCGTGCAAACTGCGAACCGTCAAGGCAAGCAAAAGCGCACCGGCAAATTCAACGGCCGTCGCAACCATACCAAGCGTGCTTTCGTGTGCCTGAAGCCTGGCCAGGAAATCAACTTCTCCGAGGAGGCTGCATAATGGCACTCGTAAAGATGAAACCAACCTCACCAGGCCGTCGCGGCATGGTGAAGGTGGTGAACCCGGACCTGTACAAAGGTCGTCCGTTCGCTGCCCTGATTGAAAAGAAATCGAAGACCGCTGGTCGTAACAACAACGGTCATATCACCACCCGTCATATCGGCGGTGGTCATAAGCAACACTATCGCTTGATCGATTTCAAGCGTCAAAAAGATGGTATTCCGGCAAAAGTGGAACGGATCGAATACGATCCAAACCGCACCGCGAACATCGCCTTGCTGTGCTACGCGGACGGCGAGCGCCAGTACATCATCGCAACCAAGGGCATGGCCGTTGGCGACGCAGTGATGAACGGTGCCGAAGCCCCGATCAAATCCGGTAATTGCCTGCCGATTCGCAATATGCCAGTCGGCACCACGATGCATTGCGTCGAGATGCTGCCGGGTAAGGGCGCGCAAATGGCACGTACCGCTGGTGCTGGTGTGGTCTTGATGGCACGCGAAGGCGTGTACGCCCAAGTGCGTCTGCGCTCCGGCGAAGTGCGTCGCGTGCATATCGAATGCCGCGCAACGGTCGGTGAAGTCGGTAACGGCGAACACAACCTGCGCAAAATCGGTAAGGCCGGTGCGATGCGCTGGCGCGGTGTCCGTCCTACGGTTCGTGGCGTTGTCATGAATCCGGTCGATCACCCGCACGGCGGTGGTGAAGGTAAAACAGCAGCTGGTCGTCATCCAGTTTCGCCGTGGGGCCAACAGACGAAGGGTAAGAAGACGCGCACCAACAAGCGTACGACTTCCATGATCGTCTCGCGCCGCGGCAAGAAATAAGGGGTAGCACATGACACGTTCATTAAAAAAAGGGCCGTTCTGCGACGCCCACCTGGTGAAAAAAGTCGAAACCGCGCAAGCGATCAAAGACAAGAAGCCAATCAAGACATGGTCGCGCCGCTCGACCATCATGCCGGACTTCATCGGCTTGACGATCGCGGTGCACAACGGCAAGCTCCACGTGCCGGTGTATGTTTCCGAGAACATGGTCGGGCACAAGCTCGGCGAGTTCGCGCTGACCCGCACCTTCAAAGGTCACGCTGCCGATAGAAAGGCAAAGAAATAATGGAAACCAAAGCTATCCTCAAGGGTGTGCGCTTGTCCGATCAGAAGGGCCGTCTGGTCGCTGATCTGATCCGCGGCAAGAAAGTTGACGCTGCACTCAACATTTTGCAGTTCAGCCCTAAAAAAGGTGCTGCGATCATCAAGCGTGTGTTGGAGTCCGCCATTGCGAACGCCGAGCACAACGATGGCGCCGACATCGATGAGTTGAAAGTGACGACCATCATGGTTGAAAAGGGTCCTGTCCTGAAGCGCTTCACAGCACGCGCTAAAGGCCGGGGTGATCGTATCTCGAAACAATCCTGTCACATTTACGTGACTGTCGGTAACTAAGGGGTCACGATGGGACAGAAGATACATCCAACAGGCTTTCGCCTTTCAGTCACGCGCAATTGGGCGTCACGTTGGTACGCTGGCAATAGCAATTTCGCCGCGATGCTCAATGAAGACCTCAAGGCACGTGCTTATCTGAAGAAAAAACTGAAGAACGCTTCGGTTGGTCGCATCGTCATCGAGCGTCCTGCCAAGAACGCGCGCTTCACGATCTACAGCTCGCGCCCAGGCGTGGTCATTGGTAAAAAAGGCGAAGACATCGAAGTACTGAAGTCGGCCCTGACCAAGATCATGGGTGTGCCGGTGCATGTCAATATCGAAGAAATCCGCAAGCCGGAAATCGATTCGCAACTGATCGCCGATTCGATCGCTCAGCAGCTGGAAAAACGGATCATGTTCCGCCGCGCCATGAAGCGTGCAATGCAAAATGCAATGCGCCTGGGTGCTCTCGGTATCAAGATCATGTCGTCCGGTCGTCTGAACGGGATCGAGATCGCGCGTAAAGAATGGTATCGCGAAGGCCGCGTGCCGCTGCATACCCTGCGCGCCGATATCGACTACGGTACTAGCGAAGCATTGACGACCTACGGCATCATCGGCGTCAAGGTTTGGGTATACAAGGGCGACCGCGCACCGAACGGTGACGCGCCAACCATCGATACTCCGCCAGACGACAAGAAGAGCCGCGGTCCGCGCCGTGACGATGGTAAGCCAGCCGGCCGTCCACGCACCGCACCCGCCAAGCGTCCTGAAGGTTCAACCCCAGCTGGCGCACCTGCCGCAGCTTCCCGTGTTCGTGCCGTCAAAAAGCCTGAGACCGATGGCGCAGCCGCTGCACCCGCTGAGAAAGCAGGAGAATAATCATGCTGCAACCAGCACGCAGAAAGTATCGTAAAGAGCAGAAGGGCCGCAACACCGGCATTTCGCACAGCCGCGGCACTGCCGTGTCGTTCGGCGACTTCGGTTTGAAGGCAACTGCCCGTGGCCGTATCACGGCGCGCCAAATTGAAGCGGCGCGTCGTGCCATGACCCGTCACATCAAACGGGGCGGTCGGATCTGGATCCGGATTTTCCCGGACAAGCCAATCTCGCAAAAGCCGGCTGAAGTTCGCATGGGTAACGGTAAAGGTAACCCGGAGTACTACGTCGCTGAAATCCAGCCAGGCAAGGTACTGTACGAAATGGACGGCGTTGACGAAGCACTGGCACGGGAAGCGTTCCGTCTGGCTGCCTCGAAACTGCCACTGGCCACGACGTTTGTCGTACGCCAAGTCGGCCAATAACAGGAGTGGAATATGAAAGCAACTGAACTCCGCGGCAAAGACCAGCCAGCTCTTCAAAAAGAGCTGAATGACTTGCTGAAGGCACAGTTCGGCATGCGGATGCAAATCGCGACGCAGCAGCTGAACAACACTTCGCAACTCAAGAAGGTACGCCGCGATATCGCGCGTGTGAAGACGGTCATGAATACGAAGGAAGCCAAATGAACGACACAGTGAAAAAGCCGCTCAAGCGCACGCTGATCGGTAAAGTGGTGTCCGACAAGATGGACAAGACCGTCACCGTTCTGATCGAGCGCCACGTCAAGCACCCGTTGTACGGCAAGATCATCATGCGCTCGAATAAGTATCACGCGCATGACGAGACCAACGAAGTCAAGGCCGGTGATACGGTCGAGATCCAGGAAGGTCGCCCGATCTCCAAGACCAAGGCGTGGACAGTCACGCGCGTGGTGCAAGTGGCGCAGGTAGTGTAATTAGTTGGTCTAGTTAGTTGTTGTCTAATTAGTTGGGGCAGAGTAATTCGGCGCGCTACGGCGCCTCATAAACTCTGTCCCGCAATTAATAAGTTTTTCTTGCGGGCCCGTCCTTAGTATGCAATACTAGCGGGCTTCGTTCAAGCAGTGCCGCAAAGGGTCTGGTCACAGGCCGCAAGCAGCGGTCAGTGATGTATGAAGGTCATGCACCCAAACAGTTGCGCTCTTCATGAGTGGATCTGACGGGACCAAGACTGACCGCGGCTCTGCATTTTGCGGATTCTTCGGCTTAAGTTGGGAAAGAGAATACTATGATTCAAACTGAAAGCCGGCTCGAAGTGGCTGACAACACTGGTGCCAAAGAAGTTATGTGCATCAAGGTGTTGGGTGGTTCCAAGCGCCGTTATGCGGGCATTGGCGATGTGATCAAAGTAACCGTCAAGGTTGCTGCGCCACGTGGCCGTGTCAAAAAAGGTGAAATTTATAATGCTGTGGTTGTGCGCACCGCGAAAGGTGTTCGCCGCCAGGATGGTTCCTTGGTTAAGTTTGACAGCAATGCTGCTGTTTTGCTCAACGCCAAGCTCGAACCGATCGGTACCCGTATTTTCGGACCAGTCACGCGCGAACTGCGCACTGAAAAGTTCATGAAAATCGTGTCCCTGGCACCGGAAGTCCTGTAAGGAGTCGTAATGGATAAGATTCGTAAAAACGACGAAGTCATCGTTCTGACCGGGAAAGACAAGGGTAAGCGTGGTGTGGTGCAGCAGCGTATCGATGCTGAACACATTATGGTTGACGGTATCAACATCGCTAAAAAAGCGACGAAACCGAACCCGATGACTGGCGTAACTGGTGGCATCGTTGACAAAGTGATGCCGATTCACGTATCCAATGTGGCGTTGTTCAACGCGGCAACGGGTAAGGCGGATCGCGTGGGATTCAAAGAGGTCGACGGCAAGAAAGTCCGCATCTTTAAATCCTCTGGCGAAGTAGTGAAGGTGTAAGAGATCATGGCCCGTCTCCAAGAATTCTATAAACAAAAGGTCGTTGCTGACCTGGTCGGCAAGTTCG
>JANPCW010000399.1:0-2395 GCA_031431155.1 Janthinobacterium sp.
CCAGCGCACTGACCTGCGAGATATGCACATGGCACTGACCGTGGGTGAACGGCACATTCGGGCTTACTTCAAGCACGATCGCGCGCGCCTTGGCCACGGCTGCCATGGTGTAATCGGTGGCCAGACTGAGCGCAAAGAAACCATGCTGATCCATCGGTGAGGCCATCGAGAAAACCACGTCGGCCGCGATCTGCCCGCGCTCGATCATGCTTGGAATTTCACCAAAGTAATTAGGCGTGAAGTCGATCCAGCCGGCCTGGCCGCCCGCCCGTGAGGCCGGCCCGAAAAACAGCGCAACGTGACGCACATGCTCGGTCGTCTCCGGATCGAAGTAGGCATAGTTGCGCAGCGCAAGGATTTGCGCGACTTTCACATCGCGAAACCGGCGTCGCTGCGCCGACAACGCCGTCAACAGCGCGGGCGGCTCGCCCACGCCGGAGGGAACGATGATGCTGTCGCCATCCCGGACATGGTCGAGCGCATCGTCGGCGCTGCCGCGCTTGCTTTGGTAGAGGTCGGTTGTTGACTGGATTGACATGGTGAAGGCCTTCGTGAGGAGGTTCAACAGCTGAGGTGCGCAGAAATGTTGCGCGATGTATTCAATTATAAGCTAGGCAACAAGGCCATTACGGTCTTCTCTGGCGCACCAGGTGTTGCGCGCCGGGCCGCCGTGTTGCACGAAGTAATTGTTTTTATCCGTATGTTCGGTATCGAACAGAATGCCGCTTGCGAAACGGGGATAACGGATGCATGGCAGAAAGTTACGCTCAAGTCCCTTAGTGCAATATTGCGCACCGGGATAAAGATCAACAGAAACAGCGGTCATATCGAAATTTTTCGAGACCGAATTTGCACTACCAAAGGGGATACAAATGAAAAGCCTGCAACGCTATGCGAAACCGCTTATGTGGATTTCAGCATTACTCATGACAGCACTCGTGGCCGGCTGCGGCGGGGGCGATCAAGGGAAGGATCCTATTCTGGGCTTGCCCAACGCGGATCTGGTGACGGTCGTGGTGTCCCCTGCGAATGCCACACAACCGGTCGGTGTTGCCCAACAATTTACCGCGACCGCAAGCTTCAGCGATGGTTCCTCGCGTGACGTGACAGCGTCATCGAGCTGGTCGTCAGGCACCACCCGCATTGCCGCAATCAATAGCAGCTCTGGCGTGGCAACCGGCGGCGCCATCGGCACATCGGTGATCACCGCCACTTTCGGTGCCAAGGCAGGATCGACCAACTTCAAAGTGACCGCCGCAGCGTTGGCATCGATTGCAGTGACGCCTGCAACCGCCTCGCTACCGGTCGGCGGGATTCAAGCATTTACGGCCACTGCCAAGTTTACCGACGGTGCATCGCGCGACGTAACGGCGGCGTCGGCGTGGACCTCGGCGACCACCAGCGTTGCCACCGTCAATAGCGCATCCGGCGTCGCTACCGGCGTTGCCACCGGCACATCGGTCATCACTGCCAGTTTCGACGGCATGAGCAACTCAAAACCACTGACCGTAACCGCGGTAACATTAGCATCGATCGTGGTGACGCCCACAGCCGGCTCGATACCGATGGCTGGTATCCAGGAAATGACTGCAACGGCCAACTATAGCGATGGATCAACGCGCGATGTAACCGCCTTCTCGCGCTGGACGTCCGGCACCACCGGCGTTGCCACTGTCAATCCCACGACCGGTGTCGCTACCGGCGTTGCCAACGGCACATCCATCATCACAGCCAATTTTGCGTCCACCTCTGGCTCGGCTCCCTTGATCGTGACTGCCGCGACCTTGACCTCAATCGCGGTCACGCCTGCCAATGCGTCGATCCCGGTCGGCGCCAACCAAGCATTCATGGCGCGTGCAACCTATAGCGATTTGTCGACACGTGACGTGACTGCGTCCTCAATCTGGACTTCAGGCAGCACCAGCGTTGCGACCGTGAATGGCACAACTGGTGTGGCCAGCGGCATTATCAGCGGCACAGCGCTGATTAGCGCCACTTTCAACGCTAAGTCCGACTCCACAACATTGACCGTAATCGGCCGAAAAGGTCCAGCTCCAGTCAATCTCGGGACCGCTGGAAATTTTGTAATTCTTGCAAAATCAGCAGTCTCAACCACTGGAGCCACCGCAGTGACCGGCGATGTCGGCGTTAGCCCAGCCGCGGCCAGTTTCATCACCGGATTTGGACTGATCGCCGATTCGACCAATACATTTTCAACATCGTCTTTAGTGACCGGCAAGGTATTCGGGGCAGACTATGCAGTGCCTACTCCGAGCAACATGACCACGGCCGTCAGCGACATGGAAACCGCGTTCATCGATGCTGCCGGTAGAACACTGCCTGATTTCACTGAACTAGGCGCTGGAAACATCAGTGGTCAGACACTTGTTCCCGG
>JANPCW010000400.1:0-12651 GCA_031431155.1 Janthinobacterium sp.
TGAACAAGGGCCTGGAAGTGATCGAGGCGCACTGGCTGTTCGGCGCGCCGGCCGCGCAGATCGAGGTCGTGATCCATCCGCAAAGCGTGATCCATTCGATGGTGTCCTATGTGGACGGGTCGGTGTTGGCGCAACTGGGCAACCCCGACATGCGCACCCCGATCGCGCATGCGCTGGCCTATCCCGACCGGATCGCCTCCGGGGTGGCTCCACTCGATTTAACGCAAATGGGCGGCCTGCATTTCGAACAGCCGGACCTGGCGCGCTTCCCCTGCCTGGCCCTGGCGTTCGAGGCCCTCAAGGCGGGCGGCAGCGCGCCGGCCCTGCTCAATGCCGCCAACGAGGTGGCGGTGCAGGCTTTCCTCGACTTGCGGATCGGCTTTCGCCAGATCGACCGCGTGATCGCGCAAGTAATGCAGCAGCTGGCCCACGGCGCCGTGCACAGCATTGAAGGCTTGATGGAACAGGATGCACTGGCGCGCGCCGCGGCCGAACACTGTATCGAAAGCGGGCTGGCACGATGAATTTCTTGCAGACCCTGCTGGCGTTTTTGGTTGCGCTCGGCTCGCTCATCATTATTCATGAGCTGGGCCACTACTCGGTGGCGCGCTGGTGCGGCGTCAAGGTGCTGCGTTTTTCGGTCGGGATGGGCAAGGTGGTGTACTCGCGCCGGGTCGGGCCGGACCAGACCGAATGGGCCATTTCGATGCTGCCGCTGGGCGGCTATGTCAAGATGCTGGACGCGCGCGAACAAGACGTGTCGACCCTGCCGTCGGCCGAGCTGGCGCGCGAATTCACGCGCCAAAGCGTGTGGCGCCGGATCGCGATCGTGGCGGCCGGACCGCTGGCCAACTTCCTGCTCGCCATCGTTGTCTTCGCCGGCCTGTACATGCACGGGATCGCCGAGCCCACTAGCAGGATCCGCGTGCAGGCATCGACGCCGGCCGACCAGGCCGGTTTGCGCGGCGGCGACCTGATCACTGCCGTGAACGGCACGCCGGTGACGGTGTGGTCGGAACTGCGTTGGCAGCTGATCCAGGCCGCGCTGGACAAGACCAGCGCGCGGCTCGAGCTCGAACGCCCTGGCAGCGGCCGCCATAGCGCGACCCTGGCGCGCGCCGAACTGGCCGCGCAGGAGCTCGATGGCGACGTGCTGGGCAAACTGGGCATCTCGGTGGCGCGCCCGAAACCGGTGCTGGGCAAGATTATCGCGGGCGGCCCGGCAGACCGGGCCGGTCTGAGCGCGGGCGACCTGATTGCCAGCGTCAACGGCAAGCCGATCGCCGACGGGCTCGACTTCATCGAACTTATCCGCGTCTCCGGCGGCAAGGCGCTGACCATCGCCGGGGTGCGCGGCGGGCGGGAATTTGAAGTCGCGCTGAGGCCCGATCTGGAGCAAGAGCCGGGCGCCGCCGCGCCGGTCGGCAAGATCAAGGCCGAGGTGGCGCTGGCGCCGGAGATGGTGGTGCAGGGCGCCGCGCCGCTGGCGGCCATCGGCAAGGCTGCCGCCAAGACCTGGGAGACCAGCGTGCTGACCTTGAAAATGCTGGGCAAAATGATCAGCGGCGACGTCTCGTTGAAGAACCTGACCGGCCCGATCACGATTGCCGACTACGCCGGACAGACCGCGCGCATCGGCGCGGTGAGCTATTTGAGCTTCATCGCCTTTATCAGTATCAGTCTTGGTGTGATGAACTTGCTACCCATCCCGGTGCTCGATGGCGGGCTTTTGCTGTATTATTCGGTGGAAGTTTTGACCGGCCGCCCGTTACCGGAGCGAATCGGCGAGATTGCGCAGCGCGCCGGCGTGCTCCTTCTGGTGGCCTTGATGGCGCTTGCCGTGTTCAACGACGTGGTGCGGCTGTTGTCATCGTAGGCAATGCGGTGCCAGCGCCTGATTGCCTATGCCGTCGGTTGCCGGCGGACTCCGTTTTTAATAATGTTGTCGAATGAGATCCCATAACTTAGCCAATGAAATTACACTCTGAGCGTTTTGCCTTGCCTTCCTTTCGCCGCAGCCTGATCGGCGCCGCAGTCCTGGCCTGTTGCGCCGGGCACGCGCTGGCCGTCAATCCATTTACCGTCAAGGACATCCGGGTCGAAGGCATCCAGCGCACCGAAGCGGGCACCGTCTTTAGCTATCTGCCGGTGCGGGTGGGCGAGACCTTCACCGACGAGAAGAGCGTAGCCGCCATCAAGGCGCTGTACGCCACCGGTTTTTTCAAGGACGTGCGGCTGGAGGTGGACGGCGATGTGCTGGTGGTGCTGGTGCAGGAGCGGCCCGCGATCGCGACCGTCGATTTCACCGGCACCAAGGAATTCGAGAAGGACATCCTGGTCAAGGCGCTCAAGGATATCGGCGTGGGCGAGGCCAAGATTTTCGACAAGGCCTCGGTCGACCGGGCCGAACAGGAGTTGAAGCGCCAGTATCTGTCGCACGGCCTGTACGGGGTGAAGATCACCACCACCGTCACGCCGCTCGAGCGCAACCGGGTCTCGGTCTTGTTCGCGGTGGACGAGGGCGAAGTGGCGCGCATCAAGCAGATCAACCTGGTGGGCAACAAGACGTTCTCGGACAAACAGTTGCGCGAGCTGCTGGCCCTGAACACGGGCGGCATGTTCAGCTGGTACACCAAGTCCGACCAGTATTCCAAGACCAAGCTGACCGGCGATATCGAAGCGCTCAAGTCGTTCTACCTGAACCGCGGCTACATCGAGATGCAGGTCGAGTCGACCCAGGTCTCGATCACCCCGGACAAGAAAGACATCTACATCACCATCAATATCAGCGAAGGCGAGAAATACACGATCTCGGACGTCAAGCTCGAGGGCGAAATGTTCGGGCGCGAGGAAGAGCTGCGCTCGCTGGTCCTGTTGCGCCGCGGCGACGTGTTCTCGGGCGACCGCCTGACCGCCAGCAACAAGCTGATCTCGGACCGGATGGGCACCTTCGGCTATGCCTTCGCGAACGTGAACGCCAATCCCGACATCAACCGTGAAAAGCGCGAAGTGGCCTTCACGATTCTGGTCGATCCGGGCAAGCGCGCCTATGTGCGGCGCATGAACATCTCGGGCAACACCACCACCCGCGATGAAGTGATCCGGCGCGAGTTCCGCCAGTTCGAGGGTTCCTGGTACGACGGCAACAAAATCAAGCTTTCGCGCGACCGGGTCGACCGGCTCGGCTATTTCAAGGATGTCACGATCGACACTCCGGAAGCGCAAGGCACCTCCGACCAGGTCGACGTCAACGTGGCCGTGGTCGAAAAACCGACCGGCAACTTCATGATCGGCGGCGCGTTCTCGCAGTCGGAAAAATTCACCTTCACCGCCTCGGTCCAGCAGGCCAACTTTGCCGGCAGCGGAAATACGGTCGGGATCGACCTCAATACCAGCAAATTTAGCCGCACCATCGCGTTCTCGCAGACCAACCCGTACTTCACGGACGATGGCGTGTCGCGCAGCTTTGAACTGTATCTGCGCACCACCAATCCGCCCGCGCTCAACATTGGCAGCTACAAGGTGCAGCAAACCGGCGGACGCATCAGCTTCGGCGTGCCGTTCTCGGAAGTGGACACTGTGTTCTTCGGGGCCGGGGTGGAACGTACCAAGATCGAGACCGATATCACCAGCCCGCTGCGCTACCAGCAATACGTGCGCGACTTTGGCGGCATTGCCAGCGGCATCGGCTCGGTGGCGACCAATTCATTTCCATTCACGGCGGCCTGGCAGCGCGACAGTCGCGACAGCGCGATCACGCCCTCGATCGGGCGCCTGCAGCGCATCAACCTGGAACTGGACCTGCTGGGCAATTCCAAGTATTACCGCGCCGTCTTCGAGCAGCAGTATTACAAGCCTTTGTTCAGCAAGGTGACGCTGGCGCTCAAGGGCGAGTTTGACTACGGTCACGGGATCGGCAGCAAGCCCTATCCGGTGTTCAAGAACTTCTACGGCGGCGGTATCGGTTCGGTGCGCGGTTATCAGAGCTCCTCGCTCGGCGCGCTCGACGCCAATCGCGATGCGGTGGGCGGCGCTGCGCGCCTGATCGGCAACCTCGAGCTGCAGATGCCATTCCCCGGTTCCGGCAACGACCGCAGCTTGCGCTGGTTCGGCTTCCTCGATGGCGGCCAGGTGTACCAGGAAGGCGAGAAAATGCGCTTGTCGGAATTGCGCTATTCTGCCGGGCTGGGCGTGTCCTGGATTTCGCCGGTCGGGCCGCTCAAGTTGAGTTATGCTAAGCCCCTGAACGCGAAACCGGGCGACCGTCTGGAGCGCTTCCAGTTCCAGATGGGCACCGGCTTCTGAGTGCGGCTGCCGCTGATTTTAAATGTTGACCACGGAGAATTAAGTTGAAGACTGCATCCGCTACGCTGCCCAAGTATCTCGCCGTGCTTGCCTTGTGCTGGTGTTCGATTGCGCCGGCGCTGGCGCAGGATTCTAAGATCGCCTGGCTGAGCACCGAACGCATCTACCGCGAATCGAAGCTGGCCAAGCAGGCTGAAGAAAAGCTGGCAGAAGAATTTTCCAAACGCGAGAAGGCGGTGCAGTCTCTGGCCACCCGCTTCAAGGCGATTTCCGACAAGCTGGAAAAGGAATTGCCGACTTTAAACGAGACCGAGCGCACCCGGCGCCAGCGCGAATACTTCGACCTGGATAAGGAATTGCAGCGCCGCCAGCGCGAGTTCCGCGAGGATTTGAACCAGCGCACCAATGAGGAGCGCGCCGCGATCTCGGAAAAAGCGACCCGGATCATCAAGCAGTTGGCGCAAGTGGAGGGCTTCGACATCGTGCTGCAGGATGCGGTGTGGGCCAATCCGCGCATCGACATCACGGAAAAAGTGCTCAAAGCGCTCGATAGATAATCCACATACCTTCGATTGGAAAGACAAGATGGGCACTCGACTAGGAGCATTGGTCGAACGCTTGGGCGGTCAATTGATGGGCGACCCGAACCTGGAAGTGATCGGGATCGCGCCCTTGACTGACGCCGGCGTTTCGCACATCAGCTTTCTCAGCAACAGCAAGCTGCGCGCGCAGGCCGCGCACAGCCAGGCCGCCGCGCTGATATTGGCGCCCCAGGACGACGCCTTCGTGGCCGCCAGCTATGCGGGCGCGCGCATCGTCACCCCCAACCCGTACGCGTATTTCGCCCGGGCCGCGCAGTTGTTCGCGGCGCAGGACGAGATCCGTCCCGCGCCAGGGATCGATCCCACGGCCAGCGTGGCGGCCACCGCCCGGGTCGATGTGAGCGCCCATGTCGGAGCCCATGTCACGATCGGCGCCGGCGCCGCGATTGGCGCCGATGCCGTGATCGATCCCGGGTGCGTGATCGGGCCCGATGCGGTGATCGGGGCGGGCACCCATTTGTTCGCCAACGTGACCTTCCACGCGCGCTGCCAGATCGGGCAGCGCGGCATCCTCCACTCGGGGGCCGTGATCGGCAGCGACGGCTTCGGTTTCGCCAACGAGGGCGGGGTCTACATCAAGATACCGCAGACCGGGCGCGTGATGATCGGCGACGACGTCGAGATCGGCGCCAACACCACGGTCGACCGCGGCGCGCTGGCCGACACCGTGATCGAAGACGGCGTCAAGCTCGACAACCAGATCCAGATCGGCCACAACTGCCATATCGGCGCCCATACCGCCATGGCCGGCTGCGTCGGCGTGGCCGGCAGCGCCATCATCGGCAAGTACTGCACCTTCGGCGGGGCCGCGATGGTGCTGGGCCACCTCTCCATCGCCGACCATGTGCATATCTCCTCGGCCAGCATGGTGTCGCGTTCGATCCTGGAACCAGGCCAGTACACCGGTTTCTATCCGCTCGCCAAAAACGCCGAGTGGGAAAAAACAGCAGCAATCGTTCGCAATTTGTCGACCATGCGCGATAAAATTCGGGCGCTGGAAAAAACCATCAAAACGCTCACGAACAATGAAGAAAAATGACTACAACTGAAAAGAAATCGCTCGACATTCACCAGATCAAGCAGTATCTGCCGCACCGCTACCCTATGCTGCTGGTGGACCGGGTGCTCGATTGGGAGTCGGGCAAGCGCATCACCGCGATCAAGAACGTCACCGTCAACGAAGAATTTTTCAATGGCCACTTCCCGCACAAGCCGGTGATGCCGGGCGTGCTGATGATCGAGGCGATGGCGCAGAGCGCCGCCATCCTGTCGTTTTTGACGATGAACGTGAAGCCGGACGAGAACTCGGTGGTCTACTTTGTCGGGATCGACAACGCGCGCTTCAAGCGCCCGGTCGAGCCGGGCGACCAACTGGTGATGGAAGTAGAAATCCTGCGCGTCTCGCGCGGCATCTGGAAATACAAGGCCAAGGGCAGCGTCGACGGCAAGGTCGCAGTTGAAGCCGAGTTGATGTGCACCATCCGCAGCGCCAGCGATGCGAGCCAACCCGCGGGGCAGTGATGGCGAGAATACATCCGAGCGCCGTAATCGGTTCCGGGGCGCAGCTCGACAGCTCGGTCGAGGTCGGCCCTTACACCATTATCGGCCCGCACGTGCGCATCGGCGCCGGCACCAAGGTCGGCCCGCATGTGGTAATTGAAGGCCACACCACGATCGGGTGCGACAACACCTTGTTCCAGTTCTCCTCGATCGGCGCCGCGCCGCAAGACAAGAAGTGGAGCGGCGAGCCGACCCGGCTTGAAATCGGCGACCGCAACACGATCCGCGAGTTCTGCACCTTCAATACCGGCACCGTGCAAGACGCCGGCGTGACGCGTCTTGGCAACGACAACTGGATCTCGGCCTATGTCCATCTGGCGCACGATTGCCAGGTCGGCAGTAACACCATCTTCTCGAACAATGCGCAACTGGCCGGCCACGTGCAGATCGGCGACTGGGTGATCTTGAGCGGTTTTGCCAACGTCCACCAGTTCTGCAAGATCGGCGAACATGCCTTTATCGGCATGAGCACCAGCCTGACCCAGGATGTGCCACCGTTCGTACTGTCCTCCGGGAACCCGGCGTCAGCCCATGGGGTGAACGTCGAGGGCCTCAAGCGGCGCGGTTTTACGCGCCCCCAGATCGACGGCATCCGCGCTGCCTACAAGCTCATTTATCGCTCCAATTTGACGCTGGAACAGGCCAAGGCGGCGCTGCTGCAGCTGGAACAAGAGTCGCCCGAGGCGCAGGCGCAAGTGCGCGCGATGGGTGATTTTTTGAACGGCGCGACCCGTGGCATCGTCCGCTGAGCTGTCGGTCGGGCTGGTCGCGGGCGAAGTGTCGGGCGACTTGCTGGCCAGCCGGCTGCTGGCCGGCCTGCGCCCGCTGCTGCCCGGCGCCCGCTTCCACGGCATCGGTGGCCCGAACATGGCCGCCCAAGGCTTCGAATCGCACTGGCCGATGGAGCGCCTGACGGTGCGCGGTCTGTTCGACGTGATCCCCCGTTACCGCGACATCAAGGCCATCCAGTCAACCCTGCGCGACCAGTTCCTGGCCGACCGGCCGGCTGTTTTTGTCGGCGCCGACTATCCGGGCTTTAATCTGGGGCTCGAGTTGCAGCTGCGCCAGGCCGGGATTCCGACGGTGCACTTTATTAGCCCGCAAATCTGGGCCTGGCGTGGCGGACGCATCAAAAAAATCAAGAAGGCGGTTTCGCACATGCTGGTCGTGTTCCCGTTCGAGGAAGCGCTCTATCAGGCTGCGGGCGTGCCGGTGACCTACGTCGGCCATCCGCTGGCCGAGCTGATTCCGGTGCAACCGGACCAGGCTGCGGCGCGCCGTGCGCTCGGGCTTGACGAGGATGCGAAGGTGGTGACCATCATGCCGGGCAGCCGCATGTCGGAATTGAAATACAACGTGTCCGCCTTCGTGGGCGCGGCCCGGCTGCTGGGCGAGCGCGACCGGTCGTTGCGTTTCGTAGCGCCGATGGCGGGCCAGTCGCAGCGCCGGTATTTCCTGGAACTGGTGGCCGAGGCCGGCCTGGCGGACGTCGAAATCGACTTGATCGACGGCCAGTCCCATAGTGCCATTGCGGCGGCCGACGCGGTGCTGGTTGCGTCCGGCACGGCCTCGCTCGAAGTGGCCCTGTTCAAGAAGCCGATGGTGATCGCCTACAAGATGCGGGCCCTGGAGTGGCAGATTTTGCGGCACTTTAACTACCAGCCCTGGATCGGCATGCCCAATATCCTGGCGCGCGAATTTCTGGTGCCGGAACTGCTGCAGAACGCGGCCAGCCCGCAAGCGCTGGCCGACGCGGTGTGGCGTCAATTGAGCGACGTGCCGCACCGGCTGCGTCTGGTGCAGCGCTTCACCGACATGCATCAAAGCCTGCTGCGCAACAGCGCGCAAGAGAGCGCTGCGGCGGTCATGCAAGTGATCGCTGCCGCGCCGCGCCGCTAGCGCCGGCAATCCGAACGGCATGAATAATAAGAAAGGCGCACTGTGCGTAATTTATATCCGGGCTTGTTCGACGAGCTCCCGTTTTCCCTGGACCAGATCATCTGTGGCGTCGACGAGGCCGGTCGCGGCCCGCTGGCTGGCCCGGTGTTTGCCGCCGCAGTCATTCTCGACCCGGCGCGCCCGATCGACGGCTTGCGCGACTCGAAGAAGCTGACCCCGGCGCGGCGCGACGCGCTCGCGCTGGTGATCAAGCGCGACGCGCTGGCATGGGCCATCGCCGAATGCTCGGAAGCCGAAATCGACGATTTGAATATATTGCAGGCGTCGATGCTGGCCATGCGGCGCGCGATCGAGGCGCTGGCAACGGTGCCGGCGCTGGCCCTGATCGACGGCAACCGCTGCCCGGTCATGACCATCTGCGCGCTGGCCATCATCGGGGGCGACGACAAGGTGCATTCGATCTCGGCCGCCTCGATCCTGGCCAAGACCGCGCGCGACGCCGCACTGGTCCAGCTGCACTGCATCTATCCGCAATACGGGTTTGACCAGCACAAGGGTTATCCGACGCCGATGCACCTGGAGCGCTTGCGCGAACATGGCGTATCGAAGGTGCACCGCCGCTCGTACGCACCGGTGCGCGCGCTGCTGCAGGCAACCGACTCCTTTTAAGACCATCCCATGAAATCCATCTCATCGCGCGAGAATCCGCTCTACAAGGAGCTCCGGCACCTGGCCGGCAGTTCGCAAGCCCGGCGCAAGGCCGGTCGCACCTTGCTCGACGGCGTACATCTGTGCCAATCCTATCTGCAAATGCGCGCCATTCCGCCCCAGTGCGTGGTGGGCGAATCGGCGCTGCTGAACCCGGAAGTGGCCGAGATCGTGGCCCGCTGTGAAGCGGGGCGGGCCCATTGCATCGTGCTGCCCGACGCGCTCTACCATGGCATTAGCCAGGTTGAGCACGGGGTGGACCTCCTGTTCGTGATCGAGACCGTGCAGCGGGCGGCGCCGGCCGCGCTCACCGAGTCGGCGGTCTTGCTCGACAATCTGCAAGACCCCGGCAACGTCGGTTCGATCCTGCGCAGCGCCGCGGCGGCCGGAATCAAGCAGGTGTACTGTAGCGCAGGCACCGCGTTTTGCTGGTCGCCCAAAGTGTTGCGGGCCGCGATGGGAGCCCATTTCGTGCTCGACATCTTCGAGCATGCGGATCTCGCCGATTTGATCAAAGCTTCGAATATCGCAGTGCTCGCGACCAGTTCCTACGCCAGCTTGCGCTTGTATGACGTCGACCTGCGCCAGCCGGTGGCGTGGCTGATGGGACACGAAGGGCAGGGCGTGGCCGACGACTTGCTGGCCCTGGCCAGCCATCAGGTGGTGATCCCACACCTGGGGCAGATCGAGTCGCTCAACGTCGCAGCCTGCGCCGCAGTGTGCTTTTTCGAACAGCTAAGGCAGAATCAGGCGTAGCGGTCAGGTTTGCAACTCGGTTGCCGCCAAGGTTCTGCGGATTGCGGCCGGTCACCGGCGCTCATCCGCCCTACCTTTCGGTAAGCACGGGCCTTACTTTCAAGGTTCGACCAACGCGAAGACTTAACCTTGCACGCCGGGACACGCAGCGTCACTCCGTCATCGCCGTAGCCGAATCCCAAAAATGAAACAAAGCAATCCCAATGGCTGAATGGATCGGCCATGAGCGCGAGCTTGCGTAGAAATCGACTCCTCAAGTCTACCAACGCATTTCCTGAGTTGATTCGGCCTCAATGGCTTGCAGCGCGCTCCTTAGATTTGTATCACGGTACGCGGTGCTGGAACGGCTATCGTCCAATGACCGAAGGTGTTCCTTCGATGTTGGCGACAGGCAAGCAATGGAACATAGCAGCCCTCAAACGATGGCAGGCGTCACGCCGGAGCAGGCGCGTGCGCGGGTTGACGCGCTCTACCGCTCCGACTCGCGCCAAGTATTCGCCACTCTGGTGCGCTTGCTCGGCGACTTCGACATCGCCGAGGAGGCGCTGCACGATGCTTTCCGGGCGGCACTGGAGCAATGGCCGCGCGATGGCGTGCCCGTCAATCCGCGCGCCTGGCTGGTGTCGGCAGGGCGCTTCAAGGCGATCGATGGGATCCGCCGGCGCGCCCGCTTCGAGCCACTGCCCGACGATGTCGACGAGCGGATCGCGGCCGATCCCGGTGAGCCGCCGGAAGAGCAACATGTCGCGGACGACCGGCTGCGCCTCATCTTCACCTGCTGCCATCCGGCGTTGGCGCCGGAAGCTCAGGTCGCGCTCACCTTGCGTGAGGTGTGTGGCCTCTCCACGGAACAGATCGCGCATGGGTTCCTGATCGGCGCGCCCACGCTGGCCCAGCGTCTCGTGCGGGCCAAGGCGAAAATCCGCGCTGCGCGCATCCCCTACCAGGTGCCGGCGCTGGAGGAATTGCCCGATCGGCTGGAAAGCGTACTGCGGGTCATCTATCTGGTGTTCAATGAAGGCTATTCGGCGTCGTCCGGTGCGACGCTGACGCGCCACGATCTGTCGGGTGAGGCGATCCGACTCGGGTACCTGCTGGCAGGGCTGCTGCCGCAGCCCGAGGTGCTGGGATTGCTGGCGCTCATGCTGCTGCACGAATCGCGCCGCGCCGCGCGCAGCTCGCCGGACGGCGAACTCACTTTGCTCGATCACCAGGACCGTACGTTGTGGAACCGGGATCAGATCGCGCAAGGGTTGGCGCTGGTGCAACGGGCGCTGACGGCGCCTCAACTTGGCCCCTACACGGTGCAAGCGGCGATTGCGGCCGTGCATGCCCGCGCGCTCACTGCGGCCGCGACCGATTGGGTGCAGATCGCCGCACTCTACGATTTGCTGGCAGTTGCCGCGCCGTCGCCCGTGGTGGAGCTCAACCGCGCCGTGGCGGTGGCGATGCGCGACGGCCCGGCGCACGGGTTGGCCCTGATCGACGCCCTCCTGGCGCGCGGCGCTCTGTCGGACTACCACTTGGCACACTCGGCGCGGGCCGATCTTTGCCGCCGCTTGGGTCGGACGGAGGAGGCCCGGCTCTCGTATGAACGCGCGCTGTATCTTGCAAGGCAAGAGCCGGAACGACGGTTTCTCGAACGGCGACTGCGCGAGCTGGGCTGAAAGAACAGAAGGCTAGGTGTCGATTTCACACCTCGCTAATCGACTATCAATGTCAACGTCACACCATGTCAATGCCGCAACGGAGGAAAAAATGCTCAAGACAATTGTGCTCGTCATCGTCGTTCTCATCGGAGCGGTTCTCATTTTTGCCGGGACCAAGCCGGATCGTTTCCGCATCGAACGTTCGATCAGCATCAAGGCTCCCCCGGAACGAATTTTCTCGCTCATCAACGACTTTCACCAATGGGAAGCGTGGTCGCCGTGGGAAAAAATCGACCCCGCACTCCAGCGCACCTACGGCGGAGCCGCGCGCGGGCAAGGCGCGGTGTATGAGTGGCGCGGCAACAAAGATGTCGGCCATGGACGCATGGAGATCATCGAGTCGGTGCCGCCCTCCAAGGTCGCGCTCAAACTTGATTTTATCAAGCCCTTTGAAGCGCACAACACGGTCGAATTCACGCTGGCCACCCAAGGCGACACCACGACTGTCACGCAAGCCATGTACGGTCCGAGTCCGTATATGTCGAAGCTGATGGGCCTGTTTTTCAGCATGGAGCAGATGGTCGGCCAAAAGTATGAAGAAGGACTGGCCAATCTGAAGACCATCGCCGAGAAGCAAGCGGTAGCCGCAATTGAGTAGGCACGCAGCTCGACCAGGTGTCGATTTTACCCCTCGTCGCTCGACTACCATTGGAGGCATCGAAATGAAATACTTGCTGCTGATTTACTCGGACGAACAAACCTTGAGCGAACCCGAGCGGGAGGCGTGTTACGCTGAGTCCACGCAACTGGTGCAGGACCTTGCAGTAAGCGGTCAGTACTTGGGCGCCAATCCCTTGCAGCCGACATCGATGGCCACCAGCGTGCGCGTGCGCGAGGGCAAACGGGTTGTGACCGACGGCCCGTTCGCGGAGACGCGCGAGCAACTGGGCGGCTACTTCCTGATCGAGGCCAAGGATCTGGACCAGGCGATCGGCATCGCCGCACGGATCCCGATGGCGCGCAAGGGCAGCGTCGAGATTCGGCCCGTGATCGAGCTTGCGGACTTGCCCATGGGCTAGAGATTTGGCGAAACATCAATTCAAAGGAGATACAAGAATGCGATACATGATTATTGTCACGGCCACCAAAGACTCGGAGGCGGGCGTGATGCC
>JANPCW010000401.1:0-6199 GCA_031431155.1 Janthinobacterium sp.
CCCTCATAAAGGCGCGGCGCCTTTATGAGGGCGAAGGGCGCTGATCCAGCAGCCCGATAAGGGATCCGTTCGCCGCATGGCGCCGAGTGACCGTGCTGCGCTGCCCGGTTGGAATCGACCGGGCAGCGCTTAGCGGGTGTCTGTCACGACAGATCCGGGGCCGCGATAGCTTCTTGCTTGAGCCCGGTCTGGGCCGCAATGAATTGGGCGAACTGCTGTGCCGGTACCGGCTTGCTCAACAGATAACCCTGCATCAAGTCGCACGATTGATCGCGCAGGAAACGCAGCTGGTCCTCTGTTTCCACGCCTTCGGCCACCACTTCCAGGCGCAGGCTGTGAGCCAAGGCGATGATGCCCTTGATGATGGCGGCGTCATCGGCATCGTGCGACACGTCGCGCACGAAAGATTGGTCGATCTTGATGGTATTGACCGGGAACCGCTTCAGATAGGCGAGCGAGGAGTAGCCGGTGCCGAAATCGTCAATCGACAGCCGTACCCCTAGCGCGCGCAGACGCTGCAGCGCCTGCAGGGTGTCTTCGGCGTTTTCCATCAGGGTGCTCTCGGTAATTTCGAGTTCCAGCAAATGCGGCGCCAGCCCGGTGTCGGCCAACACCTGCTCTACCGTGGCGCTGAAATCTACCTGCAAGAGTTGGCGAACCGACAGGTTGACAGCCAACCTGATCGGCGCCATGCCGGAATCGAGCCAGCTCTGGAGCTGGGTACAGGCGGTACGCAGCACCCATTCGCCAATCGGGTTGATGAGACTGGTTTCCTCTGCCACGGGAATGAATTCGGCGGGAGAGACCGGCCCACGGGTCGGGTGGTGCCAGCGCAACAGGGCTTCCATCCCGACTACTTGGCCATTGTCGAGCCGGGCCTGGGCCTGGTAATACACTTCGAGCTCCTGCCGGTGCAACGCTTCGCGCAAGTCGCCCTCCAGCCGTATGTGCTCGGCCATGGCCAGCTCGAAAAACTTGAAGCCGGTGTGGGCCTTCTTGGCCCGGTGCATGGCGGTATCGGCGTACTTCAGGAGCGTGCCCGCGTCGATCCCGTCGTGCGGGTAAAGCGCGATGCCGATACTGGCGCTGACTACGATGTCGTGGCCGTCAATCTGGAATGGCGTCGATAAAGCGCGGCAGATGTTCTGGGCGGCAGTGCCGGCGGTATGCGGGCCGCTCATGTCGGCCAGCACCACGGTAAATTCGTCACCGCCCGGGCGGGCCACGCAATCGACGCTGCGCACGCTGCGCCGGATCCGCTGCGCGACGGCGACCAGCAGCCGATCGCCCACTTCATGGCCGAGCGTATCGTTGACGTTTTTAAACCGGTCCAGGTCGAGGAACAACACGGCCACCACTTCCTCGTTTTGGCGTGCCTGTTCAATACAGCGTTCCAGTTGCCTGAAAAACAGGGCGCGATTGGGCAGATCGGTGAGCGGGTCGTTGTAGGCCAGGTGACGGATCCGCTGTTCCGTCCGGTTGGCATCGACCACGCGCCGCACCCGCTGCGCCAGCACCGCAAAATGGATCGGTTTGGGGATGTAGTCGCTGGCACCAGCGGCAAATGCCCGTTCCACCGACAGATTGTCTTCCAGCGCGGTAATCATCAGCACCGGGATGGCGTGCCCGTTGGGGTGCTCTTGCAACCGGGCGCAAGTGGTAAAGCCATCCATCACCGGCATCATGGCATCCATCAGGATCACGTCCGGCTGAATGCGCTTGAGCAACTGCAGTGCGTTGGCGCCATTCTCGGCCTCTTCGACCCGGAAACCGTCCCTCGATAAAGTATGGCGTAGCGCGCTGCGCGTGCTGCGGTCATCGTCCACCACCAGCACCAGGATACTCGTCTCTTCCGGCTTGGCGGGGCGCTGGTTTTCCAGAAATACCTCGCTGCCGAGCAGTACCGCGACCTCGTCAAAGGCTGAGCGCAACTGTGGTAGCAGCGGGTCGATGGCATCGATCGCTTGCTCTAACGCCAGCTCTTCCACATGCTTGGCGCCAAGCGTCAGGATGGTGGCTCCCAGGTTCCCGCTGCAACCCTTGATGGTGTGCGCCGCGGCACGAATTGCTTCGGTGTCGCGCTGGCCGACGGCTTGCTCCAGTTGTTCCAGGTAGACCGGCATGTCTTCCAGGAAGGGCCTAACTGCATGTTGCAAAGCAGGGCCGAGAATTTCGCGTAGCTTGTCGAACACGATCCGATCCAGCGGGCTATGTTCAAGCGCAAGTTCGCCCTGTGTTGCTGTTCCTACCGGTGCGCTGAGCGTGCCTTTGGTAAGCCAGAACGCCAGTTTTTGCCGCAGTAAAACCAGGTCGATCGGTTTTGCCAGGTAGTCATCCATGCCTGCTGCCAGGCATTTCTCCACATCGCCCGGCTGGGTGTTGGCGGTCAGGGCAACGATGGGCGTGCGTCGTCCTTGTGGCTCTTCAATATTGCGAACGTGCGCCGTGGCCTCATAGCCATCCATCCCCGGCATGTTGCAATCCATCAGGATCAGATCGAATTGGCTGGAACGGACCGCTTCAATGGCTTCCCAGCCATTGGCGGCAAATTCGCAATGGCAACCGCTTAGAGCTAGCATGCCGGCCGCTACCGCCTGATTGGTCCGATTATCTTCCACCACCAGCACCCGATGGATGCCGGCTGGTGGCGGGCCCTGCGGCACATTAATCAGGGTGGATGTGGTTGCGGCATTGGTCAAGCCGGCATCGCCCGACTGCAGATGCCCGATTGCATCGAGCAGGCGATTCAAGCGCAGTGGTTTTCCCAGGTAGCCATCGGCGCCCACCGGCAATTCACTCGGCGGCGCGCCATAGCGATCAAGCACTAATATGCGTGTCGTCGAGAGCGCACCATCGGCGCGGATATGCCGCGCCAGGTCCGCACCTCGGCCGTCGCCTGCGCTCAGATCCATGATCACCAGGAAATACGGGGAGCTGCTTTGTTCTGCGCGTCCCAGCTCCAGCAGGGCCTCGGCACCGCTGCCTGCCGCACTGCAAGCCATGCCGTGTTGCGCCAGGCTTTGCGTCAGGAAGCTCCGAACAATCTCGCTTTCCGCCATGATCAGCACCCGCCGGGTTTGCTGTTTGGGCGCGGGCGGCTGCATTTGGCCGGGTTTGCACGCGATCGTGAGCCAAAACGTGCTGCCCTGTCCGAGCTGGCTGACGACGCCGATTTGGCCGCCCATGAGTTCGACCAGCTGTTTGCAGATCGCCAGGCCGAGCCCGGTGCCGCCGTATTTGCGGGTGGTGGAGCGGTCCGCTTGAGCGAACGATTCGAACACATGGCTCAACGTTTCCTGGTCCATGCCGATGCCGGTATCGCTGACCTCGATCCGCAGGGTGATGCCATCTATGCTTTCACCACTGCAAGCGATGCGCACCGCCACCTCGCCATGCTCGGTGAATTTCACCGCGTTGCCTATCAGATTGAGCAACACTTGGCGCAAGCGTAGCGAATCGCCCTTGATCCGATTGGGCATGCCGGGGGCAAGCAGGTAGCCAAGGTCCAGGCCTTTCTTTTGCACCTGATCGGCCAGCAACTCGATCACCTCGTCGAGCAGCTTGCGCACGTCGAATTCGATCTCTTCCAGTTCCACCTTGCGCGCTTCCATCTTGGAGAAATCGAGGATGTTATTGATCAGGTCGATCAATGTATGGGCCGAACTGCAGGCCACCTCGACGCACTTTTGCTGCGGCGCCGTGAGCGCCATCTCCTTGAGCACGTCGAGCATGCCAATCACGCCATTTAAGGGGGTGCGCACTTCGTGACTGACGGTGGCGGCAAATTGCGCTTTCAGCTGCGCCATCTGCAGTGCCTGGTCCCGGGACTGTTTCAGTTCGGCTTCCCGCTGTTCCAGCACGATCATCATCTGGTTGAAGGCAAGTGCCATTTTTACAATGTCGAGCGGGCCTTGCGGGGTGGCGCGCATGCCCGATTCGCCGGCCTCGGCGCGCCCCATCAAGCCAGACAAATTATTTAGTGGTTGGGTCAAGTGCCGCGTCAGCAGGCGCATGACCCACAGCAGGATGATGGCGACGGTGAGTGTAATAGCAAGATTCTCTATCAGCAATGAAATCACCATGCGTTTCATGGTGTCCTTGCTGAGCACTATGTGCACATACCCCAGTAGCACGGGTTTGCGTTCGGCAAGATCAAACGGAGACGCTCCGGCCTGAGTATCGTGAACGGCGGCATCGAAGCGCCATGCATCATCGGTTTCCTGCCCAAGCGTGGCATGGCTGATCGCCGCATCGGGCCGGGGCCGCTGCAATGGTTTGAACAGCGCCGCTTTCTTGGTCTCAGACAGCAGAACTTGATGGGCTGCGTCGGTGATCTCGACCTGCAGCACATCGGGAAAGGCCAGGGTGGTGGCAGCCACTTCGCGCGCATTGTCGGGCGAGTGATAAAGCAGGGCCAATACGCTCTGGCGCGCCAGATTCTCGGCGATCTGCTGGCCTTGCTCGACCAGGTAGGCCCGCATGCGCCGGCTGCTTTCCCAGGAGTTGACCAGTGCGGAAAACAGCGCCAGGGCCAGGATCGCGCTCGTGACGATGATCGTGAGCTGCCTGCGAAAACCGGTGCGGCGAAAGTAGTCGCGGAACATGAAGGACCCGTCAGGTTGAGGGAATGGTTGACATCGGATCGGGCGCTATCCTGAGGATTGCATCCACAACCGATGATGAGCTCAGTTGCCGACAGTAATTGAATATAGTCATTATGGCTCGGGGAACACAAAATTGAAACTGCGTTGTTGTTGGTGGTCAACACTTATGCCGATATGGCTGGCGCTACGCAGATTGACTGCCGTGTATACCTGGCGCAGCGGTGCCATGCCAAGCCTGCGCGGTTCTTGCGCGACGAGTGCGTCAAGGGCGACATTGGCCAGGTCGCGCCCCAGTTCCACGTTGTTCGGATACAGGGCGAACAGGGCGCCCTTCTTGACATGCAGGAAACTGCTGGAGAAAATCGGTACCCCACGGTCCCAGGATTCCTTCAGGACCAGCGGCAAGATCGTCGCCTCATCGACCGTGGTCGCGTCATGCGGCAGCCAGATCGCATCAAACCGGTTGTCGGCGCCAGCGAAAGCGGCTTGGTAGCGACGTGCTGACGTCGCCAGATCCAGCGCTTCATGGGCCACCAGTTCCAAACCCTGGGCCTTGGCTGCTGCCTGTGCTAGTTTCATGAGCGATGTGTTGATCCGCGGATCGTAAATGACGGTCACTCGTTTCACATTGGGCGACAGTTTTTTCAGGAACGAGAACAACAGCGCAGGGTCCGGCGTCAGGCTGATGCCGATCAGGTTGCGGCCGTCCGTCTCGGGGACCGACAGCACACCGCCGACCACCACCACGATGTCGCGGTCCAGCGCGGATGCGATCTTCACGCCCTGGCGTCCGAGAGCGATCACCACCTTGGTGCCGTTTTGCTTCAATTGCCGGTTCAGTTCTACCAGATTGCTGTTCGGCCCGACCGGATGGGTGTTGACGCGCCGGCCGACCTGCTGCTCGATCCCTTCGGTGATTTGGTTAAAGACGCTGCGAAACGGTTCGCCGAGATCGGGGTAAATGACGGCAATAGCGGAGGCGTCGCGTGGCTGAGCTGCCGAAGCCAGCGCCCAGGCCAGCGCCATCCATAACCCAATTCCGAGCTGCAGCAGGGCAGAATAGATTCTTGCAGGGGGAGGGCGCACCGCTGACTCAGAGCTTGTGCTGGAGCTGGACATAGACGGCCCGGCCAGGGAGCGGCAAGTCGAACGGGATATTGCCCGGGGCCAAACTCGGCTCCCTTGCATCGCGGTTGAACAGGTTCAGCAGCATCGCGCTGACGGTCCAGTCGCCGGCCAGCTGCTCTCGCCTCAGGCTCAGGTCGAGCGTAGTGTAATCGGCGATCTGGGGCCGGGTGTCGCCCGGTTGCCGCTTACGGTCGGCGACATGGTTGATCGTCGTCCCAAACTGCCATAGCGGCGCGAAGCGCCAGTCGGCCCGGGCAAACAGCCGTTGGCGGGGCGCCAGGCCGGCGTCCTGGTCGGTGGCCTCATCGGTGGAATGCTGCAGGGAAACACTACCCGACAGCCGCACGGTGCGCGTCGCATCCCAGGTCGCGTCCAATTCCAGGCCGCGGCCCGTCTGGTCGCCGGTATTTTGCGCGGTGGCGCCGCTGGCGTCAGGCACGAAGCGGATAAGGTCGCCCATGCGATAG
>JANPCW010000402.1:0-1800 GCA_031431155.1 Janthinobacterium sp.
GAGTGGCACAGGTCGCAGTTCGCCGCTCCCCACGCGATGCGGTCGTTATGGCACATGCCGCAAAACTTGCCGTCAATGATATCGGACATCAACACCTCGTTGCTGCCGGCGCGCATCTTGAAACCCAGTTCGGAGTGGCACACCTTGCAGCGGAAACGAATTCGATGGAACCAGTGCGGAAATACCACCGGACGCACCCCTTCCTTTTCCGCCCGCTTGTTCAGTACCACATCGCCATATTCCGCGTGTACCGGCATCGCGAGCAGCACCAGTGACGCCGCCATCAGGGCGCAGAACCGCCAACCAAGCGGCCTCTTCCTGCAGGGCAGCCCCACGCTTCCGGTTGCGCCGATTTTCACTTGCGTTCCACACTGTGGCAGCGCTTGCATTCAGTCAACGGGAAGGACACTGCGCCATGACACAAACCACAATACTCACCTTGAAGTATCAGAAACATATTCACTTCTTTGGTCGCGCCAGCCTTCGACTTAAACAGTTTTTCATGGCAGTTGCTACAGTCCAGCCACTCCGTATGCTGCTTGTGCGGGAAACGGACCATCGGCATCTCGCCGGTGCGCGGCATGATGACGTCCAGATCCAAGACCTTGATCTTGGTTTCGGGCAGGATATTGGTGCGCGGCGTGATGACGCCCTGTTGCAGCGCCTTGACCCACCGTACATTATTGCCCACGACATCGGGTGGCAGCTTCGAGAGCGCTTCCGCCGGCTCCTGCAACAGCCGGATGCCAGGATTGGCGGGATCATGCACGCCATCCTTGGCCAATGGAACATGGGTAGGGGGAGCCACTGGAACCACCGGAGCCTTGGTCGCGGCGGACGCGACGCCTGCCACCAACAGCGCGGCCACGACTCCAAGCCGGCTCGCCCGGTCGCGCGTCAAGTGCCAGATTCGGATCAGCATGAGCGGTCTATCCCGGGATATAGATGCCGGCGCTGCGGATGGCCCGCACCAGTTCCTTGGTCGAGTCCTCCAGCAACTTGATCCCGGCTTCGTAGTCTTTTTTGGCTGCCATCCCCTCGGCGCTGGTGCGCAAGACCGCCGCCTGCTCCAGGTTTTTCTGCACCGTGTTGTCCAGCCCCGCGTTGCTGGCGCGCTTTTCGTCCAGCAGCACCTTGATCAACATCTTGTGGGTATCGTTGCGATCGACCTCGTAGACGTACTCTTCTTGCTTGTTGGCAAAATGGAGCGAGCGCACCAGTGTGTCGCCCTCGCGCATGCCTTCCACCGCCACTTTAGTCGTCAGATAGGCTTTGTCGAGCAGCGTTCTGGCTTGATCGTGTTTGCCGGCGGCGGCCAGGGTTGAGGCCTCGCGCATCTGCGCTTCAATCGCGGCGATGGTTTCGGCGCCCTTCGGACCCAGGCGCTTTTCCGCACCGATGCGCTTTTGGGCCGCCAGCAAGGCTTTCACGCTATCCAACTTGGCGTCGAAATCGCGCTGTTTCTTTTCGCCCGTGATCTGTTCCGGCGCGGCCAGCCGCACCCCCTCGAACATCGTCTTGGCGGCTTGATCGAGCAGGCGCGACGCATTCGTGTAATCGCCGGTCTTGAACGCATCTTCGGCCTGCTTGCGCATTTGGCGCGCCTTGTCGCGCGCGGCAATCGACTCTGGATTGGCACTGGCCTCAATTTGCTTGGCAGCCGACGACTTTTCGAGCAGCAGGGCAACTGACGCAAGGCGACGCTCAAGCTGTTCCTTGTCTTCGGCCGGGCGCGCGGCGCGCGGGGCGCTCGGAGAGGCGCCCTGCGCCAGCTCGGCGGCGAAGACCGGGAAGGATGAC
>JANPCW010000403.1:0-1786 GCA_031431155.1 Janthinobacterium sp.
ACCATAGCAAGTTGGTACCACCCCTTCCCATCCCGAACAGGACCGTGAAACAACTCTGCGCCGATGATAGTGCTGCAACCAGTGTGAAAGTAGGTTATCGTCAGGCTTGTTATATGAAAAAACCCCCGCAGAGATGCGGGGTTTTTTTTCGCCCAGTGGTTTCTTATTTCTCGCTGACGATTGCCGCCAGCAATGGCCGCGCAGCATCGGCGATGCGATCCAGGCTTTGCTCGCGCAATTGGCCTAAGTCGATTCTGATGTCCGTGTTCAGTCCGGCCCAGCGCAACAGTGCGGCGCAGGCGTCCGGGGTGTCGAACAATCCATGGAGATAGGTGCCGAGAATTTGGTCATCTGGCGAGCGCGCACCTTCGGGGCGGCCGTCAATCAGAAAAGCGGGTTTGACGAGTGCCGGTCCGTGCGACGTTCCCATGTGAATCTCGTAGCCGCTTATACTTGCGTCGGCGAAATCGCAATGGCCGATTACTTGCAGCAGCCGTTTTTCCGTGCCAATTTCCGTTGTTATGTCGAGCAAAGCCAGCGCCGCCGAAACGCCGGCTTCGCCCTCGATGCCATGCGGGTCAGCCACACTATGGCCCAGCATCTGGAATCCCCCGCAGATCCCCATCACCTTGCCGCCGTAACGCAAATGTTTACTCAGCGCTTGATGCCAGCCATTTGCGTATAACCAGTCGAGATCGCCTCGGGTGTTCTTACTGCCGGGCAGAATGATCAAATCGGCGGCGGGAATCGCCTTACCTTGTCCAATGAACTGCAGGTCGACATCGGGATGCGCCCGGAGCGCGTCGAAGTCCGTGTGATTGCTCATCCTTGGCAGCTGCGGTACGACGATGCGGAACGCGCCGCGCGCCGATTGAGTCGCCTCGACCGCATCTTCGGCATCGAGCACCAGTCCCAGCAAATACGGCAGGACAGCGAGCACGGGTTTGCCGGTCTTTTGTTCCAGCCATGTAAGGCCCGGTTCGAGCAGCGAAATATCGCCACGAAAGCGGTTGATGACGAAGCCGATAATGCGCTTGCGTTCGCTCTCGGACAGACAGGCCAGCGTTCCGACGATATGGGCGAAGACGCCGCCGCGATCGATGTCGGCCACCAGGATGACGGGGCAGTCGACCGCTTCGGCAAATCCCATGTTGGCAATGTCGCGCTCCCGCAAATTGATTTCGGCTGGGCTGCCGGCGCCTTCGACGATGATGGCGTCATAGTTGGCGCGCAGTCGCGCATATGATTCCAGCACTGCCTGCATCGCGACCGTCTTGTATTGCTGATAGTCGTGCGCGTTCATTTCCGCGCGCACCTTGCCGTGAATGATGACTTGCGCGCCGGTATTGCTTGATGGCTTGAGCAGCACCGGGTTCATATCCGTGTGCGGCGCAAGTCCCGCAGCCTGGGCCTGCAGCGCCTGGGCGCGTCCGATTTCGCCGCGGTCCGAGGTGACCGCACTATTGAGGGCCATGTTCTGCGGCTTGAAGGGGACAACCCGCACCCCCTGGCGTTTGAGCAGGCGGCACAGCGCTGCCACCACGGTACTCTTGCCCGCATCGGACGTCGTCCCCTGCACCATCAGGGTAGAAAAAGGGAAGCTCATGCTGTCTGCAGCGCCTGCCATTGCGCGACCATGTCGCTGATCTGGCGTAACCCTTCGGTGATGACCGCCGGTCCGGGTGACAAAATATCGGGCGACTTAATCTCAAACAGCAGGTTGTTTTGCAGCGCCGGGATGGTGTCCCAGCCATCGCGCGTCCTGACTGTCTCGGGCTGGAATTTC
>JANPCW010000404.1:0-6633 GCA_031431155.1 Janthinobacterium sp.
TAGTGCGTCAAGCGGACTGCATCTTATAAGCCCGTAGGGCAATGGAAAAGCGGTGCGAATTGCGAATGCGAATTGCGAAGCAATTCGGGCACCGGAATAGCCTCGCCAATTCGGGCACTGGAAAAATCGTTCGCCGCCTTCCGCCGGAGTCGCCTCCGGCTCGGTGTCACCGGCGGATTGCGGCCGGTCACCGGCGCTCATCCGCCCTACTTGAAATATGCGTTTTATGTTATATTTTAACTTTAATATTGAATAACATAGCACCTGATGCATAATACGCCAAGTTTAAATATGCATTATATGTTATATTTTTATGATAAAAAGTACTTTTATAACGCTTAACGCATTTTATGGAAAGAAATGAAAACATTGACTGACTTAGGCGAGGAATTTCAGTCGTTGCGCAAGAAAAACCTTAAGACACAGGGCGACGTCGCGGCCGCAACCGGGATGCAGCAGGAGGCCGTGTCGCGTTTCGAGCGCGGCCGGGGCAACGATTTTTCTCTAGGCAAACTTCTACGCATGGCGCACGCGCTTGGCTACGAACTGCAGTTTGTGCCCGCGCACAAGCGGCCAACGCTGACCGACATATTGGAAGAACGCAAGCAGTCGAAAAATGTCGGGCCCGATTCCAGATGAAGCTAAACGTCTTTGTGCAGGGGAAAATCGTTGCAACGCTAAGCAGTGCTGACGGGTTTGAGCACTGCTTGACCTACCGCCATGATGCAAAGCCGGATGATTTTGTCTCCCTCCTGATGCCGGTACAGCCGCAGAGCTGGGATTGGCCCGCAGGACTGCATCCCTTCTTTCAGGTGAGCCTGCCCGAAGGTTTCTTACTTTCCATTTTGAGGGAAGAAGTGGGCCCCCATTTGGGTGCTCGGCCACTTGATTTGTTGGCGGTCGTCGGTCGCAACATGATTGGACGGGTACAAGTCGCCGCCGGGGAATCGTTAACATTTGCGTCGTCGTCGCTTGAACTTGAAACATTGCTTCATGGAGATTCGTCCACCGAGGCCTTCATGCGCTTGATGCGCGAAAATGCAAGCTCGGGCGTTTCTGGTGTTGTCCCGAAATTTCTCACCCCCGAAACCAAAGCGCTCTTCAAAAAGGGCAGCGTCGCCACCGAACGCCATATAGTCAAAGCCAGTTCGGCGCAAATGCCGTTTCTCGCATTGAACGAACACTTGTGCATGGAAGTCGCACGCCGCACCAAATTCGCTGCGCCTTCGACGCAAGTGTCCGATGATGGGCAAATACTGGTCGTCGAACGGTTCGATATTGATCCTGCGACCCAGCAACGCCTCGGATTCGAGGACTGCTGCAGCCTGCTTGGCCTCACTCCCGACGACAAGTATCAATCGACATGGGAGCGTGTTGCGCGCCTGGTCAGGCAATGGGTTCCCGAGGAAACGCTGCGACAGTCCCAAGAGCAGTTGGCGGTCACTTTGCTGCTCACTTACGCCTTGGGGAATGCGGACTGCCACACTAAAAATCTGGCGCTGCTTTACTCCAACATCGATGACGTGCGCGTCGCGCCCATCTATGACATGCTGACCATCCGGGCCTACGACAAATATGCTGAAAATCCGCCGGGCATGTTCATTGATGGCCGCAAGAGCTGGACTCCCCGTAACGCGCTGTGGCGCTATATGCAACAGCACCTTGGCATCGAGCCCGGCCGCCAGCGCGAGCTGGTCGACGTCGTTTGCGACGCGATGGCGAGCGTTTTCCCCGAACTCTTGCATCACCTTAAGCATACCAAGGGCTTCGGGCCCACCGGCTTGCGCATGAGTTGGGAGTGGAATGAGGGGATAAAGCGGCTCAGCGAGCGCATGACGGTCGCCGCTCCCAATTTCGTCGATGCCGCGGCGCACGCCGGCGCCGGCAAGGCTGAACCGGCAGTCAAGCAAGATGTCGTGCGGATTGGCGAATCGCCCTTGCTGGCTCCCAGAAGGCGGCGCCATCGGCCCCATGCCGCTTCCTAGGCAACCCGACCCTTGGGCCAACCTGGCTCAAGGGAATCGATACGATCAACGCGGCAGGACGGACGATCCCATCAGGAATTGATCGACTGCGCGGGCGCACTGACGGCCTTCGCGAATCGCCCACACCACCAGCGATTGGCCACGCCGCATGTCGCCGGCGGCAAACACCTTGGGCACCGAGGTCTGGTAGCAGCCTTCCCCATCGGTGCTGGCCTTGGCATTGCCGCGCGCATCCTTGGCAACGCCAAACGCATCGAGCACTTGCTGTACGGGCGACACGAAACCCATCGCCAGCAGCACCAGATCGGCTTTCATCTCGAATTCCGAGTCAGGCATTTCGATCATCTTGCCGTCTTTCCACTCGACGCGGCAGGCGATCAGTTTTTCCACTTTGCCGCCCTTGCCCTCGAAGCGCTTGGTGGCCACGGCCCAGTCGCGCTCGCAGCCTTCTTCGTGCGAGGACGAGGTGCGCAGCTTGGTCGGCCAGTACGGCCATACCAGCGGCTTGTTTTCCTGCTGCGGCGGCTGCGGCATCAGTTCAAACTGCGCCACCGATGCGGCGCCATGGCGGTTCGAGGTGCCCACGCAATCGGAACCGGTATCGCCGCCGCCGATGACGACGACGTACTTGCCGCTGGCCTTGATCTGGTCCTTGACCTTGTCGCCCGCGTTGACCTTGTTTTGCAAGGGCAAAAAGTCCATCGCGAAATGCACGCCTTTCAGCGCGCGCCCCGGCACCGGCAAGTCGCGCGGCTGCTCGGCGCCGCCGGCCATGATGATGGCATCAAAGTCCTGTTCCAGGTCTTCCGGGAAGATGGTTTCCTTGGCCCAGTTGTTGACGTTGGCCGGGAAATCCTTGCCCACCAGGACGCTGGTGCGAAAGGTCACGCCCTCGGCCTCCATCTGCTTGACGCGCAGGTCGTGATGCTTTTTTTCCATCTTGAAGTCGGGAATGCCGTAGCGCAGCAAGCCGCCGATCCGGTCGCTCTTTTCGAACACCGTCACGGCATGGCCGGCGCGCGCCAGTTGCTGGGCCGCGGCCAGCCCGGCCGGGCCGGAGCCGACGATCGCCACTTTCTTTCCGCTGCTCGCCGCTGGCGGCTGCGGCA
This sequence comes from Janthinobacterium sp., assembly GCA_031431155.1. Classification (GTDB taxonomy): domain Bacteria; phylum Pseudomonadota; class Gammaproteobacteria; order Burkholderiales; family Burkholderiaceae_D; genus JANPCW01. Next base: position 3,095 of record JANPCW010000404.1, read on the forward strand.
CCACCCAGCCATGTTCCCAGCCTTTGTCGATGATCTTGTGCTCGATCGACTTGATACCGACCGGGTCTTCATTGATCCCCAGCGTGCAGGCCGATTCGCACGGCGCGGGGCAGACCCGGCCAGTGAACTCGGGAAAGTTGTTGGTCGAATGCAGTACCTCCAGCGCTTCGCGGTAGTTGCCGCTATAGACCAGGTCATTCCAGTCGGGGATGATGTTGTTGACCGGGCAGCCAGTGGTGCAAAACGGGATGCCGCAATCCATGCAACGCGCGCCCTGAACGGTGGCTTGCGCATCGGACAGGTGCAGTACGTATTCCTGATAATTTTTAACCCGCGCAGGGGCCGGCAGATAGCCCTCGTCCTGCCGTTTGAACTCCATGAAGCCGGTGATTTTACCCACGATGATCCTTTTTTTTGCTGGCGGGCAAGCCCGCGTGTCGATTGACGTGTCCGTTATGCCGCGATCGCGATCGATTCCATTTCAAGCGCGGCCATTTCTTCCATCTCGGCCAGCGCGCGCTTGTATTCGCTCGGGAATACCTTGACGAACTTGCTGCGGCCAGTGTTCCAGTCGTCCAGCAGGAAACGGGCGCGGGTGCTGCCGGTGTGCTTGAAATGGCGTTCGATCAGGCGCTTGAGGATCACCTCGTCCGCCTCGCGCTCACCGCCGCGGTGCTGGCTGTGCCAGAGCGCGCTGTCGCTGCCCTGGTCGGTCTTGCTCGCGACCGGCTCCAGACTGACCATCGCGGTGTTGCAGCGCAGCGCGAAGTCGCCCAAGGGATCATAGACATAGGCGATGCCGCCCGACATCCCGGCCGCGAAGTTGCGCCCGGTCGCGCCCAGCAGCACCACGGTGCCGCCGGTCATGTATTCGCAGCCATGGTCGCCGCAACCTTCGACGACGGCCGTGGCGCCCGAGTTGCGCACCGCGAAACGCTCGCCGGCCACGCCGTTGAAGAACGCTTCGCCGGAAATGGCGCCGTACAGGACCGTGTTGCCGACGATGATATTGTCGACCGCCCAGCCCCGGAATTCGGTATTGGGCCGCACGATGATGCGCCCGCCCGACAAGCCCTTGCCGACGTAATCGTTGCCTTCTCCCACCAGGTCGATGGTCACGCCGTGCGCCAGGAAGGCCGCCGCCGACTGGCCGGCGGTGCCCTGCAGCTGGATGTGGATGGTGTCGTCCGGCAAGCCCTGATGGCCGTACTTGCGCGCCACTTCACCCGACAACATGGTCCCGACCGTGCGGTTCACATTACGCACCGGCGAGATGAAGGAGACCCGCTCGCCTTTTTCGATGGCCGCCTTGGCTTGCGCGATCAGCTTATGGTCGAGTGCTTTTTCCAGCCCGTGATCCTGATCCTCGACGTGCCGGATGGCGCGCTCGGCGGGCACGCTCGGCTGATAGAAAATGGCCGAGAAATCGAGGCCGCGCGCTTTCCAGTGTTCCACCGCCTGCGACTTGTCGAGCAAGTCGGCGCGCCCGATCAATTCATCGTAGGTGCGAATGCCCAGCTGCGCCATCAACTGGCGCGCCTCCTCGGCCACGAAGAAGAAATAATTGACCACGTATTCCGGCTTGCCGGAGAACTTCGCGCGCAGCACCGGGTCTTGCGTCGCGACCCCGACCGGACACGTGTTCAGATGGCACTTGCGCATCATGATGCAACCTTCCACCACCAGCGGCGCAGTCGCAAAACCGATTTCATCGGCGCCCAGCATGGCTGCGATCACGACATCGCGCCCGGTCTTCATCTGGCCGTCGGCCTGGACCCGGATTCGGCCGCGCAAGCCGTTCAACACCAATGTTTGTTGAGTCTCAGCCAGACCCAGTTCCCACGGCGTGCCCGCGTGCTTGACCGACGACAGCGGCGAAGCGCCGGTGCCGCCGTCATGGCCGGCCACCACCACGTGATCGGCCTTGGCCTTGGCGACGCCGGCGGCGACCGTGCCGATCCCCACTTCCGAGACCAGCTTGACCGAAATCGAGGCGCGCGGATTGGCGTTCTTGAGATCGTGGATCAGTTGCGACAGGTCTTCGATCGAATAGATGTCATGGTGCGGCGGCGGCGAGATCAAGCCCACGCCGGGCACTGAAAAACGCAGGCTGGCGATGTACTCGGACACCTTATGGCCCGGCAGCTGGCCGCCCTCGCCCGGCTTGGCGCCCTGCGCCATTTTGATCTGAATCTGGTCGGCCGAATTGAGGTACTCGGCGGTCACGCCAAAGCGCCCGGACGCGACTTGTTTGATGCGCGAGCGCAGCGAATCGCCCTCTTGCAAGACGATGTCGACCGCGACCTGGCTTTCGCCGATGATCGATGCCATGGTCTCGCCCTGCCGAATCGGAATCCCTTTCAGTTCCTGGGTATAGCGCTTGGGATCCTCGCCGCCTTCGCCGGTGTTCGATTTGCCGCCGATGCGGTTCATCGCCACCGCCAGGGTCGCGTGCGCTTCGGTGCTGATCGAACCGAGCGACATGGCGCCGGTCGCGAACCGCTTCACGATTTCCTTGGCCGGCTCGACCTCGTCGAGCGGGATCGCACGGCTCGGGTCGAGCTTGAACTCGAACAGGCCGCGCAAGGTCAGGTGGCGCTTGGTCTGGTCGTTGATGATTTGCGCGTATTCCTTGTAGCTGGAAAAACTGTTGCTGCGGGTCGAATGCTGCAGCTTGGCGATCGCATCCGGGGTCCACATATGCTCTTCGCCGCGCACCCGGAATGCATATTCGCCGCCGGCATCGAGATTATTGACCAGCAGCGGATCGTTGCCGAACGCCAGCGCATGCAGGCGCAGCGCCTCTTCGGCCACCTCGAACACGCCGATCCCTTCGACGCTGGAGGCGGTGCCCTTGAAGTATTTATTGACCAGCGACTTGTTCAAGCCGATTACTTCAAAAATCTGCGCCCCGCAATACGACATGTAAGTCGAAATGCCCATCTTGGACATGACCTTCAACAGGCCCTTGCCGATCGCCTTGGTGTAATTGTAGATCGCCGCCTCGGCCGTCAGGTCGCCGGGCACGGAGTGGGCCAGCTCGGCCAGGGTTTCCATCGCCAGATAGGGATGGACCGCCTCGGCCCCGTAGCCGGCCAACAGCGCGAAATGATGGGTCTCGCGGGCCGACCCGGTTTCCACCACCAGCCCGGTGGAAGCGCGCAAGCCCTTGCTCACCAGGTGCTGATGGATGCTCGAGGTGGCCAGCAGGGCCGGGATCGCGACCTGCTCGGCGGCCAGCGCGCGGTCGGACACGATCAGGATATTGTGGCCGGACTTGACCGCATCGACCGCCTCGGCGCACAGCGAGGCCAGACAGGCTTCGATGCCCTCCTTGCCCCATGCCACCGGATAGCAAATGTCGAGCTCGTACGACTTGAACTTGCCGCCGGTGTGGACGCTGATATTGCGCAGGCGCGCCATGTCGTCGAAGCCGAGCACCGGCTGCGACACTTCGAGCCGCATCGGCGGGTTGACGTGGTTGGTGTCGAGCAGATTGGGCTTGGGGCCGATGAACGACACCAGCGACATCACCATCG
>JANPCW010000405.1:0-5629 GCA_031431155.1 Janthinobacterium sp.
CGGCGGAACCGATGCCTTGAAGCGTGTGGGCGGCGTCCTCAAAGACTTCCCTGAGAAGCAGGTGCATGTGGCGGGCTATACCGACAACATGGCCGTCGCGGGCGCGTTACTCAAGAAGTTCCCTTCCAATAAGGAACTCTCGACCGCTCGTGCATATAGTGCCGCTCGGGCACTGCGGGAAGGCGGCGTGAGCACCAATTTATCAGCCGCAGGCCACGGAGACAGTACCCCGATCGCCGGCAACAACACGGCCGATGGGCGTGCGAAGAACCGCCGCGTTGAGGTCATCGTCAAATAACAGAAGAAACGGTTCTTCTGTTCCTGAAGATAGAAGGGGCTCTTCCCAGCGGGGAGAGCCCCTTCGTCGCACATAACGACAGGTATCCCCAACTCAAATCCTCGCTGCATCCAACCTGTCTCCAAGTGCCGTGATGCATCTCTTACGTTGACTGGCAAACTCTTCGACAACTTCCGTTTGCGCCCGCCTGTATCACTTCCTGAGATATACCTAGACGAGTTCTAGCCATAGTTGGGGACGCGCCATAATTACAATGCGCTTGCCTCTGTCATGTAACCGGCCAGCCTCGAACAGACTTCTGGACTTTCTTCAATAATGAGCATTTACAGAAGTCGTTTTCTATCTCGCAAAACTGATTCCCTCTATGCGTTGCGGCTTGACCTTGCCATTCGCGGTCAGAATGCGCTTGCAATCAACGCGCATAAGAAATACGTGTGCGTCAACGGCAACGACGTTCTCAGGGAAGGCTACCAGCACGCGACGCAATTGTTCCAGGCCGGGCTGCACCCGACGCTCGACGAGTACAGCGAATTACCGCAAGCGCCAATACCAAGCTGGAACACTCAAGCAACTTGAACCTGCTGCACGAACTGGAGATGGAAAAGTTCGGTGAGCGGCTCAAATGACCAACGTTGGACAGCGGGTTACAGGTGCATAGCCTTGACACCCTAGTTTACTTTGTGATTAGAGTCGATATGAGGGCTTGACCTAGGGACATCAGGACTGATGCTTGCCGGTAGACACTCGCTATCTGTTCTGCGACCGCACCGCCGTGCGTGGCCTGGCGCCATGCTTGCCTACCTTGGAGTGAAGACATGCCGATAAACCAATCGTTCTTCCTCGGCAGCAGAGATCTTCATTTGGTACGCGGTCAAAAATCCGAACGGCTAGACCATCGCCTTTTTTTCGGCATTGTTCCTGAAGGCACTAAGCGCGGAGACGAATATCTCGCGGCGAATCAGGACGTGAGCCTCGAATTCAAGCCGCTGTTTAAGGGTGCGAGGAATGGCGATCTGATTGAAGGGCATGGTCTTCACGTCAACGTCAAGACAGGACAGATAGAAGTCGACAAAACCGCAGCGGCAACGGTCAAGAGCAATTTCATTATTGAAGCCATCGCGAAGAACCTCCCTGATGGGCCAACGTTCACAGACATCATCAGGATACAGATCCATCCGTCTGTCGTGCGCATGTGGTTAACACCGGATCGCTTGGTGGCCCGTCCTACTGAAGCAACCAGACCTGAGACGACGTCGTACCGGTTTACGGTGCGTGCCGAGTTTTCTGACGGTGTCGGCGGCGATATCAGTGAGGATCATGGCGTGACCTGGTCTCCATCTGCGAATGTTACCACCGGATCGTTTAGCGGTTCGCTGATTATCGCTTCCGGCAACGCTCCGGGTGACGACATTACGATCAGGGCCAAGTGTGTGGCCGCCTGGGGCAATCTGTCGGCGAGCGCAACCATGCACATTGAGAAGGCATGGTCGGCGGAACTCAACCCGCCTAAAGCTGAAATCATTCCTGGCGGTGGCTGGCCTGGGATTCTTCGTCCGGAGATCGTGCCGAATGTTTTGTTTTTAGGCGACGGGTTCACAGTGGGCGACCGCGCGTCGTTTGAGAGTGTCACCAATAGTTTTGTCCATCATCTGAAGTCGAGCCATTTCACGTCACCGTACAACTACCTCGCCACGTCGATGAACTTTTGGCGGGCGTTTGTTCCAGCCTCTGCGACGGGAATCTCCGTGCGCAGCGAGGTCTTTACATTCACCATTGATGGCCAGGTGTTTGCGAGGACGTTACCCGTCGCTCTAAAACCAAGCGACGCTTCTTTGTGGACCGTCGAAAATCTGCTCTACGTTTTCGGCCTGCCAATGCCGGGAGACAGTGGCAAATCCGAACAGAACCTGCGCGATGAATGGAAACAGGTGGTGGATCAACAAAATATCGACCCGACAGCCCTGACGGATTGGGCGCGAATAGTCACTCCTTCGATTCCAGAGGAGGCCGAGCTCTACAACGATATGATCGCCCAATGGAAGTCTATGGGCAACCGAAGCTTCATCGATGAGATTGACAGTTTTCCAGGCATGACCTATGGCGATCCGCCGGCGGCAAGCCAGGCCGATAATTATCTGCTCGATGTACGCAACTCATTTCAGTTGAGCGAGGCATTTTTCCCGTTTCTCGTAGCCGCCGATGGTACCAAGCTCGATAACGACAAGCCGATCGGCCAGCTGTGGGCCAAGACCGATCCCAGTTTTAAGTTCGACAACACCAGTTTAGTTATCTATCTGTCGGCAATTCCGGGGGGACGGGCCAACGCCAAAATTGCCATGAGCATGGGGACCGGAAACATAAACCTGCCGGTAAACCCGGTGCCAGGGCGAAATGCGTTTAAGCTTGGCGCCTTTACGATTCCGCAGGAAGCGTCGCCTGATTCTTGCCGTACGATTGCTCATGAATTGGCACACAAGTTTGGCCTCGGCGATGAGTATACGGAATTTAGCCGACGCTTTACTTTCCAGGACCAGCCGTTTGCCGGGTACGCTAATCTACAGACCGAAAAGGGCGCTCAGGATGCTGCTGGAAAGTTCTCCGGTGACGAGATCAAATGGAACTGGCACCGTATCAGCAAGGCGGCACTGATTGGACCGAACAAAACCGACCCAACTAAACCACCGATAACCGAGAACGCCGGCAAGTTCGAGATTCCGCTACGTCTGGGCCATGGATTACAATTCGATAAAGGCAACAAGGTGCTCTTGCGCCTGCGTAAATGGGACGAGCCGCTGCAAAAGAAACCTGACACCCTCAGCCTCACACAACTGCTTGAGATCGTCGAAATCAAGAAATTTGAACCGGGAGTGACCGATCCTCCGCCGCGCGATCGCATTATCGTCCAGCCGGTGAATGCCGGTGCCGTGACGCTCGCGCAGCTAGAGCGCTTCAAAGAGGGCAGCATCGTGTACCTGCCGACGCCGGCGCCGGAGTCGGTGCGCGACCCGGTAAACTACCCCTTCGCCGAGATGGTGCCACTCAACATCAAACGGGCCATTACCGCCCAAAATCGCCCGCTTACCCAGGTACCCTGCATCGATGTTCCAGGCTCATTTCAACAGATTCCCGATCTCACGAATGTGGAAGTCAACCTGCGCGGCACGTTCTTCAAGCCGTTTATCGTAGGGCTCTATGAGGGTGGCGCTCAGGAGACCTGTGGAATCATGCGGCCCGTCGGCAAATGCATGATGCGTAACAGCCACGAAGATCAAGCGTTTTTCTGTCCGGTCTGCCGCTATGTCCTCGTCGATTTCATCAATCCGTTTGTGCACTTCGAAATCGATCGAGAATATGGGTTCATATATCCGCAGTCATAGCAATCGTTCGGCAGCAAGAAGACGCATCGGCACAATCGCCAACACCATGAGAGAAGATTCTAGCACCCTCGCCGCCCTTGGCCGCCATCTTACGCTGTCGCTGCGGCCGCTACGCAACGCGATCTCGGATAAGGAACGCTTCCGTGCGCTCATGTATCAATTGGGCTGGAATCCAACGGATTTACCGCCAAGTTACGCAGCGCTAGCGACCGTGATCGATGATGCGACGGCCAAGCTCGACGCACTCGCCGATCCGCCAACCCCCGAGCAGATCGTCGACTTGCTTGCTTCGGTCAAGAAGGCGTACCAAGCAATTCACGGTATCTCGTCGGCGCCCCCGGGCGTAGATCCGACCGCGTTTTTGGCTGAAATCGGCGAGCGGTTGTTCGAACTATTGCTCACTGAATATCTCGCCGCAGCCGTGCCACGGATCTATCGCATCTTGCAAATGCTCAACATCATCGAAACCGAATCCCTGCCGGCGAGCGCCGGACGCTCCTCGTTCATCAGAACGAAGTTCAAATGGGCGGAGATTCCTAAGATCATTACGGAGCCGGATGAGTTGCCGAAGCGCGTGTATGGCTGGGGAACGAATGCATTTAATGCAAGTCGCGCGATCGACCATATCGCTGAGTTGCTGGTGGCACTCCATTTCCCGGTACGCGTCGAGCGCCCCACCGATCGGCTGGTGCGGGCCTACACGGGGATTGGTAGCGCGCCCACGCCGGTCACTTCCGCGTCGCTGATCGCGCCCTTTTACTACACCAATATCGGTGGTCAAGCGCATGAAGTTGCGCTTGTATTGCATGCGCTACCGGCTAGCAACGGTAAACTCCCCGGCCTTGTCATTGAGCCGCAGATCCCAGCTGAGTTTCCTCTCACGTTGACGGTCTCAGATGAGGTGAGCCTGCGGGTCCGTGCCGGCACAAATATCGCGACGACCCTGGGGATTCTGATCCGGCCTGGTGAGGCGTCGATCAAGTATCCTTTCCAGCCAGGCACCACTCTGCCTGCCGCCGGCATTGGCATCGGTTTCGATCACAATCCGCCAGCTCCGACACTACTCTTTGGCGCGCCGAAGGAGACACGACTGGAGTTCCATGGCGGGTCGCTCGACTTCAGCGCGGAAATCAAGTCCGGGGAATTGGACATTGTCGTCAATGCGCAATTGAAGAAATCTGCACTGGTGCTCGCCGCCGGTGAAGGCGATTCCTTTCTCAACTCGCTTCTCGGCAACGGCGAAAGGCGCCTAGAATTTCCATTCGGAATCGAATGGTCGCGGCGTAACGGCTTGCGCTTTCTCGGCAGCGGTGGATTTGAAACCGTGATAAACACCAACCTTCGCCTCGGTCCTATCACGGTCCAGACCATTTCAGTACAACTCCTCGCTCCTGCGGATCAATCCGCAGATGCCACGCTCGCAATCAGCGCAGGTATGACCGGTCAGTTTGGCCCCATTACCTTCGCCGTCGAGGGATTGGGGCTGGCCGTGGAGACAACCTTCTCGCCTGGTAATATGGGACCCTTCGACATACAACTCGGTTTCAAGCCGCCCACCGGGATCGGGCTAGCCATCAACGGGCCAGGGGTAGCCGGCGGGGGATTCCTGTTCTTCGATCCGGCGAAGGCGGAGTACGGCGGCATCGTGCAGCTGGAGCTGGCCGAGCGGATCGCGGTCAAGGCCATCGGGCTGTTGACCACCCGCCTGCCCGATGGGAGCAAGGGCTACTCGCTCCTCATCCTGATCACGGTGGAGGGCTTCACCCCGATTCCGTTGGGCTTCGGGTTTACCCTGACCGGCATCGGCGGCCTGCTGGGGATCCACCGCACCGTGCGCACGGAGACGCTGCGCCAGGGGCTCAAGACCGGGACGCTCGATTCCATTCTGTTTCCCCGTGACCCTGTGCGCAACGCCCCCCAACTGCTCAGTGACCTGCGCGCCGTGTTCCCGCCT
>JANPCW010000406.1:0-2657 GCA_031431155.1 Janthinobacterium sp.
GTCGATTTCCAGCGCGGACAAGCGCGCAACGGCAGGAATCGCGGTGATCCGGTTGCCGATCCCGACACCGAATACCTGGCCCACGTTCGAGGCCGGGTCGGTGCTGACCAGTAATACTCGCTGACCGGCTTCGGCGAGCTGAATGGCTGTTGCACAGGCAATCGATGTTTTTCCTACGCCGCCTTTGCCGGTGAAAAAGAGAAAACGCGGGGGCTGTTCAAGAAATTTCATAAACGTCTCCAGAGTTCAGCAGCAGCGGCCGCCCGAGCAGCAGCTATCGGCCGGGGTCGATTCGGCGGCAGGCAGCGCAATGCCTGCCCAGCGGGCCAGCTCCGCACGGTTCGGGTAGCGGCCCGCCAAGGCTACTTCGCCATCAACGAGAATGAGGGGCAGCGCCTCGGCGCCGGAGCGTTCCAGGAAGCGTTTCACAGCCGGATTTTCAGCAAAAGCCATTGGTTGCTGGGCCAGGTTGAAGCGCTCTAGCTGCGCCCCATTCTGTTTGGCCCAGCCCACGTCAGCCGAGAAGCTGACCAAACTCTGATCGACATCGACACCGCACACGCCGGTGCTGCAGCACAACGAAGGGTCAAACACTTGAATACTTTTCATTTTGAGGCTCCATCAAACATTAAAATAAAAGTCACGACAAAAGCGTGCCGATTCGATCCAGCTCCGCTTTCAGCCGCGCAGGTTCGTTCTTCAACGCGGCCAGCGGCAGCGCGAAGAACGCTTCGATACGAGCGCGCAAGATGCGGTAAGCCGTCATGAAGGCAGCATCGATTTCCGCATCGGTGCCCGTTGCGTGCGCCGGGTCTTCCACGCCCCAATGGGTGCGCAGTACCGGACCAAGATAAGCCGGGCAGGTTTCCCCCGCAGCGCTGGAGCAGACCGTTACGACCACATCGGGTGTCAGTGGCAGCTTGTCCCACGACTTGCTGTGATAGCTCGCAGTCGAGATGCCTTCACGGGCCAGCAGAGCCAGCGAACGCGGATGCACCTGCCCGGTGGGCTTGCTGCCCGCGCTCATGGCTACCCAGCCAGCAGGTGCGAGGTGGTTGAAGATGGCTTCGGCCAGGATCGATCGGCAGGAGTTGCCAGTGCAGAGAAAGAGGACGTTCATAATTCAGAGCTTCACTTGAGTTGGAGAAATTGGGGGAAGCATCGCATCGGAGCACTTCGATGCGGCACGCATGTCCGCGCACTGCTCGGGGTGGTCAGAGCAACACTCTTCGGTCAAGTAGGCAATCAAGTCCAGCATCAAGGGGATGTTGGCCCGATAGCGTTGAAAGCGACCTTCCTGTTCGACCGCAAGCAGGCCGGCTTGTGTCAGCGTCTTCAGGTGGAACGAAAGATTGGTGGGAGGCACATCGAGCGTCGTGGCGATTTCGCCTGCAACCATGCCTTCCAGACCTTTCTTGACCAAGAGCCGGAACACATCGAGCCGGATGCCTGATGAGAGCGATTCAAAAACAGAGGTAGCGATATTTTTTTCCATAGTATGACTATACAACAAATCAAAAAACATTGAAATAATAAACTGACCATTACCGTTTTTGGATCTTCAGTACCTGGTTGAGAATACCAAACGCGTATTGAAATCCCCCCATTGAATTTGTGTCACATTTTGGTCAATCAGGCTTCTATAGCCACCCTGCCCGCTTGAGTCGGCGGTACAGCAAAATACAGCCAACAATAATGGCGCCAATAATGATCGGGTAACTCCACTTCCATTTCAGTTCCGGCATGTATTCGAAATTCATGCCGTACAAACTAAATACCATGGTCGGCACCGCCAGGATGGCACCCCAGCCGGCAAGCCGTTTGACCACTTCGTTCTGGCGAATGGTCACCTGTGCAAGGGATACCTGCATTGCGGCATTAATCATTTCGCGCATCCGGTCGGCGGCGTGCGTGACGTGGGCGACATGGTCGAGGATGTCCCGATAATAAATGCGGTTTTCCTTTGGGATGATGTCGCTGTGAAAGCGCAGCAATTGGTTGCAAATCTCAATCAATGGCACCGCTGCCTCATGCAGTGTCAACAATTCATTTTTGAGGTTGTAAAAATTCTGTAAGTTGTCGGCTTGCGAACTGGGCTTAAACAATTGGTGTTCAAAGCTCCTGAACTTTGCTTGCAGGTTGTCGATGCAGGGCTGATACTGATCGACCACGAAATCGACAATCGAATACAACACATAGCCGGGGCCATTGGCTAACCTGTCTGGCATGCTCTCGGCGCGTTCCCGAACTTTCGCGTAGCCCATGGAATGCCCGTGCCGTATGCTGACAACGAAGCGCGGTCCCAAAAAAACATGCGTTTCCCCAAACTGAACCTCTTCGCGGGCTAAGGTCGCGGTGTGGAGGACCACAAATAAAGTGTCGCCATATTCTTCCAGTTTTGGCCGCTGATGCGCCATTTGCGCGTCTTCCACTGCCAGTTCGTGCAGACCGAATTCCTCCTGGATTTGGCGCATCAGTTCGTGGTCGGGTTCGAACAGCCCCACCCAAACAAAGGTATCCTCTTCCAATAACACGTCGCTGATGGCTTCAATCGTGATGTCTTTGAGCTTTTTGCCGTTTCTATATGCGGTGCAATTTATAATCGCGTTTTGTGCATTCATTGTTGCGCTTCCCTGCTGGATTCTGTTGCGGCAACC
>JANPCW010000407.1:0-2918 GCA_031431155.1 Janthinobacterium sp.
TGAATTTCATCGTATCCCTGTCGGGCAAGGACGCCTTCGGGCGCGGCACCGCAATTGCGATTGTCAAGGCGCCGCGGGTATTGCCACGCGTAATACGCCTGCCGGCCGGCCTGTCAAGCAACGGCATGTCATTTTGCCTACTGACGTCGATCATCCATGCCCATATTGCCGATCTGTTCACGGGTCGCGAGGTGACGGCCTATTCACAGTTCCGGGTCACCAGGGACAGCGACTTGTGGGTCGATGAGGATGAAGTGAAGAACCTGCGCCAGGCGCTCAAGGGCGAATTGCAGGGACGCCAGTTCGGCACCTCGGTCAGGCTGGAGGTGGCAAAAAACTGTTCACCCGAACTCGCCCAATTCCTGCTCGACCAGTTCGGACTCGATCAAAGCCGCCTGTACGCCGTCAACGGCCCCGTCAATCTGGTGCGCTTGACCGAACTGATCGAGCAAGTCAAGCTACCGGCGCTGCACTTCCCCCCCTTTTTTCCCGGCAACGCACAGCTGGCCGCCAACGCCAACATCTTTGCCGCGCTCAAGAAGCGCGACATCTTGCTGCACCACCCGTTCCAGTCGTTCCAGACCGTGATCGATTTCATCCGCAGCGCCGCGCAGGACAAGGACGTGGTGGCCATCAAGCAAACCATCTACCGCACCGGCATGAATTCGGACTTGATGGAGTCGCTCATCACGGCCACCCGCATGGGCAAGGAAGTGACCGTGATCGTCGAGCTGATGGCGCGCTTCGATGAGGAGGCCAACATCAACTGGGCCGACCGGCTCGAACAGGCCGGCGCACAGGTGGTGTACGGGGTGGTGGGCTTGAAAACCCATGCCAAACTGGCGCTCGTGATCCGGCGCGAGGAAGGCGCCTTGCAATTTTATGCCCACCTCGGCACCGGCAATTATCATCCGTCGACCACGAAGCTGTACACGGATTTCGGCTTGCTGACCGCGCGCCCGGAACTGGCGATCGAGGTCAACGAAGTGTTCATTCACTTGACCAGCTTGACCAAACCGCATAAATTGAATCAGCTGTGGTTAGCGCCGTTCGCGCTGCAACGCGAAATCATCAAGGCCATCAGGAACGAGGCGAGCCTTGCCCGCGCCGGGCGGCCGGGGCGCATCATCGCGAAGATCAACGCGCTGGTGGACGAATCGGTGATCCGCGCCCTTTACGCTGCGTCAACAGATGGCGTGAAGATCGACTTGATCGTACGCGGCGCATGTACGCTCAAGCCTGGGGTTCGTGGCCTGTCGGAAAACATCCGGGTGCGTTCAGTGATTGGGCGTTTCCTTGAGCACAGCCGGATCTATTACTTTCGCAACGACTTGGCGCACGATGTTTACCTTGCCAGTGCGGACTGGATGAGCCGCAACTTGTTTCGCCGCATCGAAGTCGCTTTTCCGGTAATCGACACGGTACTGAAGCGGCGCGTCATCGTAGAGGGTTTGAACCCGTATTTGAAGGAAAATGCGAATGCGTGGGAACTGAAACCGAGCGGGCACTATGAGCGCCGCAAACTACGTGCCAAACAGGCCGAGTTTAGTGCCCAGCGCTACCTGATGCAGCGGCTGGGAGCGCCCGGTAGCGAGGCGGGAGAATAAGGGTAGCCACAGCACAACAAGACTATTAATATGTCATTAGCGTGTCACATTGGGAGCAAAGAATGGATCTCATTTTGTGGCGTCATGCCGAAGCCGAGGACGGCGAACCGGATATCGACCGGGCTCTCACGGCCAAGGGCCAAAAGCAGGCCAGGAAGATGGGCGAATGGCTCACCTCCCAACTGCCCGATAGCTGCAAGATACTGGTTAGTCCGGCCCGGCGCGCCTTGGAGACGGTCGAACCGATGGGCCGCAAATTCAAGGTTCTGGCCGAATTGGCGCCCGGGGCCGCAGTCAACGACATTTTGCGCGCGGCCAACTGGCCCGGCGCCAAAGATTCGGTCTTGGTGGTCGGACACCAGCCCGCCCTGGGCCAAGTGGCCGCCCTGTTGTTGGCTGGCCGGCCCCAGGAATGGGAGATGCGCAAAGCCAGCGCCTGGTGGTTCGCCCAAGCCGAGCCGGGCGACCCGGCCAGCGTCTACCTGAAGGCAGTCATGGCGCCAGACCTGATCGTCAAGTAAGGAGTATCTACAATCAACTTGAAAACAAGAGTCGATCTGCTACAGTTTAGGTGAGTTAACCTTGTGGAGAATCGCTGAAAGGCGGTTAACGGATTATGTTCAGCTTGCTCGCGATTGGCATACTTTACGGAATAGTTGCGCTCGTTGCCTACGAACTAATTGATGAGATTCGCGGCAGCAAGCACAAGCTGGTGGATCGCTATCACAGCGAATGAGCAAGAGAATCTGCCTACTGACCCCATCGAATCTATTGGTGTTCGCGCAGGGTATTGAAGGCCTCGTCAATCCGGTCGACCGCCAGTATCGTCATGCCAGGGATAGGCTGCTTGGGCATATTTGCTTTTGGAATCATGGCCAATGAAAAGCCCAGCTTGGCCGCTTCCCGTAGTCGTTCCTGCCCGCGGGGCGCGGGCCGGATCTCGCCGGCCAGGCCAACTTCGCCAAACACCACCAGCCCGCGCGGCAGCGGTTTATTGCGCATCGACGAATTAATCGCCAGCAAAACCGCCAGGTCCGCAGCCGGCTCCGTAATTTTCACGCCGCCCACGGCATTGATGAACACATCCTGATCGAAAGCGGCGATGCCGGCGTGGCGGTGCAGCACGGCCAGCAGCATCGCCAGCCGGTTTTGTTCCAGGCCGACCGACAGCCGGCGCGCATTGGGCAAATGACTGCTGTCAACCAGCGCCTGGATCTCCACCAGCAAGGGACGGGTGCCTTCCTGCGTGACCATTACGCACGAACCGGGCACCTGGTTGTCGTGTTGCGACAAGAATAGGGCCGACGGATT
>JANPCW010000408.1:0-2204 GCA_031431155.1 Janthinobacterium sp.
TCTGCGTGGGTCGAATAACCCTGGAAATTGCGATGCAACCGTCCTTGCCGCTGCGCTACCGCTAAGTCGTCGGTCGGCTTGGAAAAATGGTCCATGCCGATATACACGTAACCGGCCTCGGTCAGCCGCTTGTTGCAAAGGAACAGCATGTCGAGCTTGGCGTCCGCGCTCGGCAAATCGTCGTCTGCGATGCGCCTTTGCGGCTTGAACAAATGCGGCATGTGCGCATAATTGTAAATCGCAATGCGATCCGGATCGGCGGCGATGACCTTGGCCAGCGTTTGCGCGATCGTCATCACAGTCTGTTTCGGCAAGCCGTAAATCAAGTCGATGCTAATTGACCGAAAATGCGCATCGCGCGCCGCCTCGATGATGGCCAGGGTCTGTTCTTCCGGCTGGATCCGATTGACCGCTTTCTGCACCTCCGGATCGAAATCCTGCACGCCCAGGCTGATCCGGTTAAATCCCTGCGAGCGCAAGACATGGACGCGCTCGGGAGAAACGGTGCGCGGATCGACTTCGATCGAATATTCGCCAATGTCATCCGGGGCAAATTGAAACCAGTGGCGCAGATGAGCCATCAAGTCATTCATTTGCTCATCCGACAAGTAGGTTGGTGTGCCGCCGCCGAAATGCAGTTGTTCAATCTGATTCATGCCGGCGAACAGTTTGCCTTGCATCTCGATTTCGCGTTTCAGGAAACCAAGATAAGTGACCGCCTTGCGGCGATCTTTCGTGACGATCTTGTTGCAGCCGCAGTAATAGCAAATCGTGTCGCAAAATGGAATGTGCAGATACAGCGACAACGGATGCAGGCCGCCCCTGGCACGCACGCTGGCAACCGCCTGCTGATAGTCGCCCGCGCCAAATGCATCGGAAAACCGATCGGCGGTCGGGTATGACGTATACCGCGGCCCCAGCTGGTTCAACTTGCGGATCAGTGGCGCGTCGAATTCGACCGAGGGGATCGCGGCCGGTGGTGTCGCTGATGCTGTCATTTTTCTTGCTCCTGCAGCCGCTTTCCCTCCGGGATCGGGGCACGGTCGACCGCAATGCAGTGTACGGAGTCGCTCAAACCGCAACTTTGATCCAAGTCAAAATCGTCCGAGATGCGACGGTATAGGCGATTCGCCCCATCGCCTAGCCTTCACGACCATCGAGGCGTGGCCGGAACAAATAAGGTCCATACACGATCACGAAAAGCAGGAATGCAATCGACCAACAAGCTGCGGACACGATTAGTGCACCGTCGCGCGTCCCGGCCGTGCCGATTGCGGCCCACACGCGGGTAACGGCGCCCACTTGTATTAGCACATACATCGCAAACTCGGCCCGCCCCGACTTTAGCGGGCGCCCGGTATGGCCAAGCGAGGTGCGCGTCATCATGCCCAGAATCAGCCCTGCCATGGAACCGACGGTCAAGGCGTGGAATGCGGCACTGGCCGACACCACATCGAGCGCAGCCAATGCGAGCAGGAAGAAGCCGATAGGGATCCAGCAATACGATAAATGCAAGATCCATAGCAATGGCACCTGGATGGTGCGATGCGGCTTCCAGCCCACAAGGCGCAGCAGCATCGCGCATGCCGCTGCGCTGGTGAGCGCCGCGATGGCCGGCGCGGGCACCCCGAAGATCCACGCCAGACTGGCGCCGGCCATCAACGCCAACGCGATCAGATCGCGCTTGGGGTTCACGATGGGCTTGGTGCCGGGCGCCCCATTGGTGGTAAACATGGGGATAACGCGGGCACCGATGACCGATTCGATCACCACAATAATGAGAATCGCCGCCTGTATCGGCAAGGTTGGCGTGATGGCGATCCAGCCCAGAACCGCAGCGTGGAACAGCGCGTTGACAATGGTCAGCAGGCCGAGCAGCCCGGCCAAAAATAGATTGCGCTTGTTGCCCGACCTTTGCAGCACCCAAAACAACGGCCAGACCGCAAACGGCAGGAATAGCAAATCAATCACTGCGGCCAGTGCCGCCGGCGCCAGCAACATGGCGACGCGGCCGGCGAGCCACAGCGCGGCCAATGCCGCCAGATGGGCTCTTCTTGGCGTCCATAGACCGGTCCAGGCGCGCCCGGCCGTAAACAGGAAACCGATGATGACGGCAATCGCCATGCCGAACACCTTTTCATGCATATGCCAACTAAGCCCCACGCGCGGCATGCCAGCCAGCGAACCAAAGTGTTGTGCGAGCC
>JANPCW010000409.1:0-3228 GCA_031431155.1 Janthinobacterium sp.
GCCGACATCCTGGTGGCCGGCATCGGCACCGGCGGCACCATCACCGGCGTGGGCGAAGTGCTCAAGGAGCGCAAGCCCGGCTTCCAGTGCATCGCCGTGGAGCCCGATGCCTCGCCCATCCTGTCGAAGGGGATCAAGGGACCCCATCCAATCCAGGGCATCGGCGCCGGCTTCGTGCCGGCCGTGCTCAATACCAAGATTTACGACGAGATCATTTGCGTCAAGAATGACGATGCCTTTGCCACGGCGCGCCAGGCCGCCCGCGAAGAAGGCTTGCTGGTGGGTATTTCGTCGGGTGCAGCGCTGTGGGCTGCCCTCCAGGTAGCGCGCCGGCCCGAGAACGCCGGCAAGCTGATCGTGACCATCATCCCCTCGTTCGGCGAGCGTTATCTGAGCACCGCCCTGTTCGCCAACCTGGCCGACTAGGGCGCTACGAGGCGCGAAGGAGCGCGCAGAGGAGCGCGGGGCCTATTTGAGCACATTGCCGTCGGCATCGCGGTATTGGGCCGGCCCCAGTTTCAGCGTTGACAATTGCGGTGCGATGGCGGCCTTGGCGCCGACGCCGACAACAATCAGGTGCTCCGGCTTGAGGTATTTGTTGGCGGCCGCCTGCGCTTCCAGGGCGGTGACGCGTGCATAGCGTTGGGCCAGGCTCTCGTAATAATCGAGTCCAAGATCATAGATGAAGATGCCGGCCATGGCGGCGCCGATGCTGGCGTTGGTCTCGAACTGCGCCGGCAAGGACAGCACCTGTGAATTGCGGGCATTGGCCAGTTCGCCCGCTGGCATCGGCTTGGCCAGCAGGCCGCGCACTTCCTTGAAAATTTCCGCCACCGACGCTGCGGTCACATCGGTGCGAACGCTGCCGCTGATGTCGAAAGGACCGGGCATGCGGCGGTATTGGAAGGCCGAGTAGACGCCATAGCTATACCCCTTGGTTTCGCGCAGATTGGTGTTGATCCGGCTCGTGAATAGGCCCCCCAAGGCGGCGTTCATCACTTCCAGTGCTGCGAAGTCGGGCGTTTTTCGGTCCGGTCCCAGCGCAGTCACGCGCAACGCGGTTTGCGGCGCGCCCGGCTTGTCCACTAACACCAGCCGCGCGCTGGTCGGGTGCGCCCGCACGACTGGTGGCGGGCGCACCTTGCCGCGTTGCCAGGCTCCGAATTTTGCTTGGGCCAGCGCTTTTGCATCCGCGCGCGTGATGTCGCCCACCACCACCAGGGCCGCGTTGTTGGGCACGTATTGCTGTTGCCAGAATGTTTGCAAATGGGCGCGCGTGGTCGCCTTCAGGGCGCTTTCCGTTCCCAGTACGCCGAATCCATAAGGGTGCTGCCGGCCATATAGAGCGCCGGCTGCCACCCGGCCTGCAAGCGCCGCGGCGTTCTCGCGCTGCTGCGCCAATTCACCGGCCCGGCTATTGCGCTGGCGCTCGACTTCAGGCGCAGGAAAGCTTGGGTGCTGCACCACATCGGCCAGCAGATCGAGTCCTTGACCGAAGTTCTTCCTGAGCGAAAGAAGTTGCGTGCGCGAGGCATCGGGCAATGCGCTGGTGGCCAGGAACGCGCCCAGTTGCGCTACTTCGTCGGCGATCTGCGGCGCGCTGCGGGTTGCCGTGCCTTGATCGAGCATCTGGGCCGTAAAGCTGGCCAGGCCCGGTTGCGCCAGCGGGTTCGATTCCAGGCCGGTCTTGACCACCAGTTCGGCTGCGACCAGCGGCAGCGCCGGGTTGTAGTGATGGAGCACGGTCAGGCCATTGGAGAGGGTGAAGCCGTCGGCGGCCGGGAGTTTGAATACAGTCGCAGGGCCGGCCTTTGGGATGCGCTTGCGCCAGGCCTGCTCCGGGTTGATCGGGCTTGCCATGGCGGCTTTGGCGTCGGCCTTGGACGGCCCCGGTGTCGCCACCTGCGGCCCGAGATCGGGAATGCCAGGCACGCCATGCACCACGGCCCGCGCGCTCGGTTGCAGCTCGGTCGCGACGACGCGTGCGATGTCGGCGCTGGTCACGCGCCGGAAGCGTTCAATGTCCTTTTGCAAATAACCGGGATCGCCGAGATAATGGTTGTACTGGTTCAGCTGATCGGCCAGTCCGCTGCCGCCCATTTTTTCGATCTCGCTCAGCATCGCCGTTTCTACCGTGTTGCGCGCCCGTTCCAGCTCCTTGTCGCTGGGGCCGATGGCGCGCAGGGCATCGAGCTCGGCGTCGATGGCCGCCTCGATTTCCGATGCCGTATGGCCGGGGCGCGCCGTGACGTCGATCACGAACATCGAGGTCAGCCCGTTCGAGTTTTGCACGGCGTTGACGTCTTGCGCGATCTGCTGATCGTACACCAGCGCCTTATACAGACGGCTCGATTTTCCGCCCGCCAAAATTTGTGCCGCCAGGCTCAGTTCGGCGTCGCCGGGCGCGTACGCTTTCGGCGTGAGCCAACCCATGAACACGCGCGCCAGTTCAACCCGGTCTTGCACCACGGCGCGCCGTTCCGAAGTGATCGGCGGCGTGAGCAGGTCCGGCTGCACCGCACGCTGCCGGTGGGGCCCTTGCCTTAAGCTGCCGAAATACTTCGCCACCAGCGCACGCGTCTTGACCTTGTCGATGTCGCCGGCGATCACCAGGCTGGCATTATTGGGGCCGTAATAGCGCTTGAAAAAATCTCTGACATGTTCCAGCGTTGCCGCCTGGATATCGGCATGCGAGCCGATCACGTTTGCATAGTACGGGTGCGTTTTCGGGAACAGTTGGTGGTACAGCGCCTCTTCGACGATGCCATAGGGCCGGTTTTCCACGCTTTGACGGCGCTCGTTGCGCACCACGTCTTGCTGATTGGCCAGGGCCTTTTGGTCGAGCACGTCGGGCAGGTAACCCATCCGGTCAGAATGGACCCACAACGCCAGCTCCAACTGGTTCGAAGGCACGGTGTCATAGTAATTGGTGCGGTCGAAATCGGTGCTGCCGTTCGAATCGGTGGCGCCCGCGCCTTCCAGTAATTTGTCGGCCAGCCCGCGCGCCACGTGCTTGCTGCCAGCGAACATCATGTGCTCGAACAGGTGCGCAAAACCGGTCAGCCCCGGTTCCTCATTGGCTGGCCCCACGTGGGACCAGAGGTTGACGGCGGTAAGCGGGAGCCGATGATTCTCCACCAGGATCACGTCCATGCCATTGGGCAGCGTGTATTTTTCGAACGCGATCCGGGGCAGGGCGGTGTCGCCGGGGGCGCTATCGGCGGCCAG
>JANPCW010000410.1:0-1986 GCA_031431155.1 Janthinobacterium sp.
GTCGGTCACGCTCACTTCGGGCGCGCAGTCCTGGGGCCGGATCGGCGCGGTCAGGCTGTAGCCTTTGAGCGGATACAGCGGCAGGTCGATGCCGGCGCTGGCGGCGAGGGTGCGGCTCTGGATGCCGGCCGCGAGTACGAAAGCATCCGCCGAAAGTAGGCCGGCGCTGGTTTCGACAGCGCTGAGCTTGCCTTGCGTGGCGATGAAGCGCCGCGCTTCGCCATGGACGATGCCGTCAAAGCGGGGATGGGCCCCCAGTCTTTGCTCCAGCGCCAAGCAAAACCCGTGGCAGTCGGCGACCGCTTCGCCGCCAGTGAAAATGCCACCGGCCTGCGCATTTCTGACCGCTGCCAGGGCTGGCTCGCGTGCGATGCATTCGGCCGGCGAGAGCACTTGACGCGTCGCTTCCGATTCAGGCCGGGCCACTGCCGCGCTAAAGATGCCCTTGGACCGGTAGACCACCAGTTTGCCCGTATCGCGCCATGAAAATTGATCCATCGGCAAGACCACTTCGAGCTGCGCCATCGCGCGGCGGCTCAGTTCGCCGAGCGCGAGCAACTGGGCCGTGGTGCGGCGGTTGACGCCGGCGCGGCAGTTGAGCAGGAATTTTCCAAGCCAGCGCCATTGGCGCAGATCGGCTTCCGGGCGAAAGCGCGGCGGGCCGTCGGCTTGCATCAGCCACTGCAGCGCCTATTCCCCACACCTCCGGCAACAGCTTAAACCATTGTCTTGATTTCAGGATCCACTATAGACCCCATCGAGCTGCATCCGCGGCGAGGCACAAATTTGAGCCCTGCAGGCATGCCACCTCAGCATTTGTTTTGAATTTGTAATTGCTGAGGGCTGTGCGCGCCGCTTGATATTTAATACCATATTTGGTATTATTTTATATGACATACACGATTACTTACTACAGTAATGCCGTCCAGACAGATATTAGGTCACTTCCAGAGACGCTGATTGCGCGATTCTTACCTTGACCGACCGCATGGCGCAAAACGGCGCCAATTTGGGCCTACCGCACACGCAGGCAATCGGTGACGGGCTGTTTGAACTGCGCCTGAAGGGGCCAGAAGGTATTGCACGCGTGTTTTACTGCACATTGGTCGGCCGGCGCATTGTGGTGCTGCATAGTTTCATTAAGAAAACCCAGAAGACACCGCCGCGCGAATTACGTACCGCACAAGCAAGAATGAAGGAGATTAAAAATGATCACGCATGAAAAATTCAAAGCTGAAATGATGAAAAAGCCCGGCGTCCGGGCCGAGGTAGAGCGTTTGGAGCGCGAAGAAATGCCGATGCTTGATGAAATTCTGGCGGCGCGCAAGGCCGCTGGGTTGACTCAGGCACAAGTTGCCGAGCGCATGGGCAGTACCGCGCCAGCAGTGTCGCGACTGGAAGGTGCCTTGGTCACCGGCAAGCATTCGCCATCGCTTGCGACGCTACGCAAGTACGCCGCTGCACTTGGCAAGCGCATCGAGGTGCATCTGGTTTAGCGGTGTGGCGGATTTTTGCGTCGCCGCCCAAGCCTGGTTCGCGCTCAGCCGAACAGCTCACTATGTGAACCGAGTCGGGCCAGAATCAGCTTGTCGTCGCCCACTTTTTTGTAGATCAGCAGCAGGTCGGGCTTGATATGGCATTCGCGGCATCCTGTCCATTCGCCGACTAGGCTGTGGTGGTCGCGGTAGCTTGCAGCCAATGGCTGATCTAGCTAGCACCAGCGCGTCAATAACCGGTTTCAAATCGACGCCGAGCGACGCCTTGTGCGGCGCATCCATAAAGCCATTCACACCAGGCGAACCGCACAAATTGAGCGATGAATCCAAAGTGCGGCTGGACGCGATCGAGGACGGGCAGCTCGACTATGCGGAGAATTCCTGAGTTGACGGACACTGGTTTATGCGTGCGGCGCGGGGCCGGGAAATGCATGCCCCGATCAAGCGTCAAATCAGCTTGCTGAGTCGATGATGACGCCCTGGCTTTTTT
>JANPCW010000411.1:0-7957 GCA_031431155.1 Janthinobacterium sp.
CCGTTTACCGACGCGATCCGGCGCGCCGATGAGGCGATGTACCAGGCCAAAGCCGGTGGCCGCAACCGCATCGTCGCGGCCTGAGGCCCGCGTGTCGCTAAAGAATGCATCTACCAGCTAGCGCATTGTAGGGCGGATGAGCGAAGCGTTATCCGCCAATCTGTGCAAGCATACGGCGGATTGTGGGCGGTCACCGGCGCTCATCCGCCCTCGAGCACTGGGAGCCTGCGCCGTTCCCACGCCATGCTGGCGATAAACAGCGCGGCGCCGGCCCACAGCACGGCGGGCAGGGCATTGATCCCGACACCCTCCATCAGCACCCCGGTCAAGAGCGGGCCACCACAACTGGACACGCCCCAGGTCACGTTGACGATGGCGCTCGCCGTGGTGAGAGACTGCCCGTTGAAGCGCTCGCCGCAGGCGACCAGCGCGAGCGTGTAGATGCCTCCGGCGCTGGCGCCGAGCACGATCAGCAGCGTCCACCACAGCCAGGGCGTGGCCACCGCAAAGGGCAGCAGCGGCAGCAGCGCGCACACCACCAGGGCGCAGGCAAGATGCACCCGCGCCCGGCCCACATGGTCGGCCAGCCAGCCAAGGGCGAACTGCAGGCTGGTATCGCCGATCAGCAGGGCGCTGGCCGACAACAGCGCCAGCTCGGTGCCGATTCCGTGGCGCAGTGCGTATAGCGGCAACAGGCTCAGCGCCACCGTGTCGAACAGTGCGAAGAAGGCGGCGCCTGCCACGATCATCGGCATGCGCGGCAGCACGGCTTGCCAGCGCGCCGGCACTGCATCGTCCATGCTGCGCAGCGGGTCCGATATCAGCGCCAGCCCCGGCACGGCGAGCAAGAACAGCGCGCCGCAAGCGACAAAACTCCACGCGATTCTGTCGTTGAAAAGAGCAACCAGGGCCGGGCCGGTCAGCTGAAGCAAGGTAAAGCTGGTCACGTACAGGGCCACCACGCGCCCGCGCGAAGCGGCAGGGGCAAGCCGGTTGACCCAGGCTTCACCGATCGTAAACAGCACGCCCATCGCGCCGCCGAAAATGAAGCGCAATCCGCTCCATAGCGGCAGATTGTCGGATACCTGCAGCAGGGCCGTCGAGAGCGCCGCGACCACGACCGCGCCGGTCATCGCGCGCCGGGGCCCGAAGCGCGCCACCCAGCCGGTCACGAATGGCGCCGCCGCCAGGATGCCCAGTGCCCCAATGGCGGTGATGAAGCCGATCACGTCGGTGCCCACGCCGCGCCGGTCCAGGGTCAACGCCGTTAGCGGCATGGTCGCGCCCAAGCCCAGGCCGACCACGCCGATGCTGACGGTGAGCGCGAAAAAATCGCGCCATGGCAAGGTCTTCACTAGTGCACGCCGGACTGGATCACGGCAGCCAGCAGTTTGCCGTAGTAAGCGATTTTCTCCGGGGTGACGTAGGCGTACCCCACCAGCAGGCCGCGCCGCACCGGCGGCGCCAGGTAATAGGTCGACAGCGCCTTGACCTGAATCCCCGATTCCGCCGCCAGTTTCTCGAGTGCCACATCGTCCACCTGGAGCGGCAATTGGACCACCAGATGCAAGCCCGACTCCTCGCTGGAAATTGTCACGCGGGCCCCGAACTGGGCCCCGAACTGGGTCACCAGCGTCTTGCGCAGCAGCTCGCGCCGGGCGCCGTAAATCTGGCGCAGCTTGCGGATATGGGTAGTGAAGTGCCCCAGCACGATGAAGTCGGCCAGCGCCGCCTGCACCATCAGCTGGCCGGGCCGTTGCAAGTCGTACAGGGCGATTTTGAACGGTTCGATCAGGGCCGGCGGCAGCACCAGATAGCCCACCTTGATGCCGGGGTACAGCACCTTCGAGAATGTGCCCATGTAGACCACGCGCTGGCCGCTATCGAGCCCTTGCAGCGCCGCCAGCGGCCGGCCGGTGTAGCGAAATTCGCTGTCGTAGTCATCCTCCAGAATCCAGGCATTCTTGCGCACGGCCACGTCCAGCAGTTCGCGCCGGCGCGCCAGACTCTTGACGGCGCCGGTCGGGTACTGGTGCGACGGCGTGACGTAAATCAGGCGCGGGTCGGTGGCCAGGTCGGCCGGCTCGAGCGCCATGCCGTCCGCGTCCACCGTGATCGGGTGCAGCACCAGGTCGCAGGCCTGGAACACGCGCCGCGCGCCCCAGTAGCACGGGTCCTCGACCCAGGCGGTGTCGCCCACGTCGGCCAGCAACTGGGCGCACAGGTCGAGCGATTGCTGGGTGCCCGAGGTGATCATGACCTGCTCGACCGAGACCTTGACCGAGCGCGAAATGCGCAAGTACTCGGTGATCGCCTGGCGTAGCGGAAAATGCCCACCCGACTGGCCGTAGTCGAGCAAATCGGGACGCGCCTCGCGCCACACCCTGTTTTGCAGCCGTTGCCAGAGCTTGAACGGGAAGCTGGAGAAATCGGCGTCGCCCGGTGCGAATGGCTGGATCTCATAGCGCGGGCCGGCCGCGAAGGCTGTGATCTGGGCCCCGCGCCGCGACAGTGGCGCCGCCCCAGCTGCGGGCGCCACCGCCATGGCGCCCGCCTGCGCGCCGCCCGGTGTCAGATCCTGCAAGTCGGCCACGTAGGTGCCGCTGCCAAGGACGCTGGTCACGTAGCCTTCCGCAGCCAGCTGTTCGAATGCGGCAAGCACGGTGTTGCGCGCAATGCCAAGGTCGCGCGCAAGTTCCCGGCTCGACGGCAGCTTGTTGCCGGCCCCTAGCTGGTGGCAGTGGATAGCCGCCTTTGCCGCTTCATACAGGCGCCGCTGCTGCGGCAGGCGCGCGTGAAAATCGGACTGGGCCAGGGTGTTGGCGAGCAAATCGGAGGCGGAAGACATGACGGATAAAGTGGTTCTATCAATTTTAGTTAAGTGGCACTCGCAATAATACCAAATTCAAATTATGATGGAGTTTATTCCAATCTTGCCCCGAAAAGTCGCAAATTTCCCTTTTGGAAGTGGTGCGGTGCAGCAAAATAAAACTGACAATAGTGGCTCTAGCTGGTCTAGTATTTGAAGTTCGCTTGTGTTCCACGCCGATCAAATTTGATAAAGACATCATGCATAGTCCTGTCGTCATCGTCCCGGCCTGTACCGCGCAAATTGGCGCGCACCTGTACCACGTCGCGCAAATGAAGTATGTCGACGCCGTACTGCGCGGCGCCGGATGCCTGCCGCTGGTATTGCCCGCTTTTGGGGCTGCGACCGATTTTGACGCGGTACTGGCCACGGCCGATGGGGTGATGTTGACCGGTTCGGCGTCCAATGTGCACGCCAGCCACTACGCGCAAGAGGTGCAGAATCCGGACTTGCCGCAGGACCGGGCGCGCGACGCGACCACCTTGCCATTGATACGCGCGGCGCTCGAACGCGGCATTCCCTTGCTGGCGGTGTGCCGCGGTTTTCAGGAAGTCAACGTGGCGCTGGGCGGCAGCTTGCATCAGGCAGTGCAGGATCTCGAAGGTATGCTCGACCACCGCGAGGACCAAGACCTGACACTGGAGCAGCAGTACGCGCCAAGACACCGGATCGCACTGATTCCGGGCGGACGCATGGCGCAGATCCTCGGCGTCGCCACGGACATGATGGTCAATTCCTTGCACGGGCAGGGGGTGGCGCAGCTGGCGCCCGGGCTGGTGGTCGAAGCGCGCGCCGACGATGGCCTGGTCGAGGCCTACAGCGTGGGCGAAGCGGACGCTTTCGCGCTTGCGGTGCAATGGCATCCTGAATGGCGCGTTACCGAAAACCCCGATTCGATGAAACTGTTCGACGCCTTCGGCCAGGCTTGCCGCAACTACCAGGCCAAACGCGGCAGGCGCACATGAAGCCCGGCCGATAAAAGGCGCGGCGGGTACCATAGACGCGTGCGGCGGCCCACGCCCAAGAGCGCCAGCAGCACAGTCCGGCGCAACGATCAAGACACTAGAGAGACCAGTATGGCAATTCGCGAAAACTTCACCTACACCGATATGGACTTGTGGTTGAACGAAAAAAGAGTCACCGAAATCGAATGCCTGGTGCCCGATTTGACCGGGGTGGCGCGCGGAAAAATTCTGCCGCGCGGTAAATTCACCCAGGAACGCGGCATGCGCATCCCGGAAGCGGTGCTCGGCATGACCGTGACCGGCAATTACCCGACCGACGACGGGGCCTACGACCGCGCCATTTCCGCCACCGACCGCGACATGATCCTCAAGGCCGATCCGACCACCATCACCATGGTGCCATGGGCCACCGATCCGACCGCGCAAGTGATCCACGACTGTTATTTCGCGGACGGCATGCTGGTCGATTTCGCGCCCCGTTCGGTGTTGCGCCGGGTGCTCAAACTGTATGAAGACAAGGGCTGGAAACCGGTGGTCGCGCCCGAGCTGGAGTTCTACCTGACTGCCAAGAACATCGATCCCGATCTGCCGCTGAAACCGCCGATCGGGCGCAGCGGCCGGGCCGAAACCAGCCGCCAGGTGTACAGCATCGACGCGGTCAACGAATTCGATCCGCTGTTCGAGGACATCTACGATTATTGCGACATAATGAATCTGGACGTCGATACCCTGATCCATGAAATCGGTGCCGGCCAGATGGAGATCAATTTCCTGCATGGCGATCCGCTCGATCTGGCCGACAAGGTATTCTTCTTTAAGCGCACCCTGCGCGAAGCGGCACTGAAACACGATATGTACGCCACCTTCATGGCCAAGCCGATGGCCGGCGAACCCGGCTCGGCGATGCATGTGCACCAGAGCGTGGTCGACGCCAAGACCGGGCTGAACATTTTCAGCAACGAGGATGGCTCGGCGGCCACGATCTTCAAGCACTACATCGGCGGCCTGCAGCGCTATATGCCATCGGCCATGGCGATCGCCGCGCCCTACGTCAATTCGTATCGCCGCATCGTGCGCCACACTGCCGCGCCCATCAATATCCAATGGGGACTGGACAACCGCACGGTCGGGTTCCGGGTGCCGGAATCGGGGGTGCAGGATAGGCGCGTGGAAAACCGTATCATCGGCGCCGACGCCAATCCCTATCTGGCGCTGGCGGTCACCCTGGCGTGCGGTTATCTGGGCATGGTCGAGCAGCTGGAGCCGACTCCGATGACGGTCGGCAGTGCCTACGATCTCAAATTCGAGCTGCCGCAAGGACTGCCGGAAGCATTGCACGCGCTGCGCGCCGAGGACAAGCTGCGCGGCGTGCTGGGCGAGCGTTTCATCGACGTGTACGCCGCGATCAAGGACCTGGAACACCAGGAATTCATGACCGTCATCAGCCCGTGGGAACGCGAGCACCTGCTGCTGCACGTGTAGCCTGATCGGCCAATACCTTCCGAACCCCTACCGAACTCTTGGGATAAATCATGTCTTTCAATTCATTGGCGCCCAGCGCCTCACTGGTGGCGGCGGTCAAGCAAGCGGCCGCGAGCCCGGCGCTGTTCGACACCAAGGCGATTCAGAAACTGGACTCGGCGCACTACCTGCACCCGTTCACCGACTTCAAGGATTTGAACGCCAAAGGCGCCCGCGTGGTGGTCCGGGGCGACGGGATCTACCTGTGGGACTCGGAAGGCAACAAGATCCTGGACGGCATGTCGGGCCTGTGGTGCGTCAACGTCGGGTACGGACGCACCAGCATTTCGGAGGCGGTCTACCAGCAAATGGAGACGCTGCCGTTCTATAACAGCTTCTTTAACACCACCAACGTGCCGGCCGTGCAACTGGCCGCCAAGCTGGTGGAGATCTCGCCACCGCAGTTCAACCACGTGTTCTTCACCAACTCCGGTTCGGAAGGCAACGACACCAATTTGCGCATGGTGCGGCGCTACTGGGACTTGCTGGGCTACCCGCAGCGCCACGTCATCATCAGCCGCCACAACGCGTATCACGGCAGCACGGTGGCCGGCGCATCGCTGAGTGGCATGGAAGGCATGCACGCGCAGGGCGGCCTGCCGATCCCCGGCATCGTGCATATCGGCCAGCCGAATTATTTCGAGGCGGGCCGAGGCATGAGCGAGGCCGAGTTCGGGCTGCAGGCGGCATCCTGGCTGGAAGCGAAAATTCTGGAAGTGGGGCCCGACAAAGTGGCAGCGTTCATCGGCGAGCCGGTACAGGGCGCGGGCGGTGTGATCATCGCACCGGACAGCTACTGGCCCGAGATCCAGCGCATTTGCGACAAATACGGGATCTTGCTGATCGCCGATGAAGTCATTTGCGGCTTCGGACGCCTGGGAAAGTGGTTTGGCTCCGAGCTGATCGGCATCAAGCCCGATCTGATCACGTTCGCCAAGGGCGTCACCTCAGGCTACGTGCCGCTGGGCGGGGTGCTGGTGGGCGACCGCGTGGCCGATGTGCTGATCGAGCACGGCGGCGATTTCAATCACGGCTTCACCTATTCGGGGCACCCGGTCGCCTGCGCGGCGGCGCTGGAAAACATCCGCATCATCGAGCAAGAGGGACTGGTCGAGCAAGTGGCGAACCAGACCGGGCCCTATCTGAAGCAGCGCTTTGCCACTCTGGCCGAGCACCCGCTGGTCGGCCATGCCGATAGCTGCGGCTTCGTGGCGGGCCTCAATCTGGTGCGGAAAAAGGCTGCAGTGGTGCACGACTGCGTGTTGTTCGACGCCGCGCAGAACGTTGGCATGATCTGCCGCGGCTACATGTTCAACAACGGCATGATCATGCGCGCCGTCGGCGATCGGATGATCGTCGCGCCGCCCTTGATTACGAGCCGGTCGCAGATCGACGAGATGGTGGCCTTGATCAAGCTCTGCCTGGATCAGACCCTGGCCGATTTGCAGGGCCGTGGCTGGGTTTAGTGTTGGGCTTGGCGATTACTTTGCTTGACGAGATAGCAAGAATGGCATATAAAAACCGTTGTTAGGATGAGAAGCAGCTAGTGTCGCTAGTGTAGGGCGGATGAGCGCAGCGCTATCGGCCAAATCTTTGCGGCAAACTTTTGCGGCGGAAGGCGCTTCGCTTTTCCGCCCTACGCGATAGGGGATAAAAATGATGGTTTCAATCACGGCCTTGCAGTTGAAAAAACGGTTCGCACGCAGCATCATCACTATCCTCGCCGCTACCGCGGTCACCGCCATGGCGTTATCGCCTGCCATGGCGCAGGAAGAAAAAGTCCTCAATATCTATAACTGGTCCGACTATATCGCCGACGACACGATCAAGAATTTCGAAAAAGAGACCGGCATCAAGGTCCGCTACGACAATTTCGACAGCAATGAAATCTTGCATGCCAAGCTAGTGGCCGGCAAGACCGGCTACGACATCGTGGTGCCGTCCTCGAACTGGGCGCGCATGCAGATCGACGGCGGCCTGTTGCGCCCGCTCGACAAGAGCAAGCTGCCCAATCTGGCCAATCTGGATCCGGCCCTGCAAGCCCAGATCGGCAAGCTCGATCCCGGCAACAAGCATCTGGTGGTCTGGCTCTGGGGCTTCACCACCGTCGGCATCAACGTCGACAAGGTCAAGGCGGCGCTGGGCAGCATGCCGATGCCCGAGAATGCGTGGGACCTGGTGTTTGATCCGAAATACATCTCGAAACTGAAGTCGTGCGGTGTCTCCTTCCTCGACTCGCCGTCCGAAATCTTGCCGCCCGCGCTGCAGTACATCGGCAAGCCGGCCTATTCCAAGAATAGTTCCGACTACCAGGAAGCGGGGCGCCTGCTGCAAACCATCCGCCCGTACGTCACCTTGTTCAGCTCGTCCGGTTATATCAACGATATGGCCAACGGCTCGATCTGCCTGGCGCTGGGCTGGTCGGGCGACATCAACATCGCGCGCCAGCGCGCGCTCGATGCCAAGAACGGCAACAACATCGTGGCCCTGATCCCGAAAACGACCGCCACGCTGTTCTTTGACACCATGGCGATCCCGACCGATGCACCGCACCCGAACAATGCCCATACCTTCATCAACTACATCATGCGCCCGGAAGTGC
>JANPCW010000412.1:0-8845 GCA_031431155.1 Janthinobacterium sp.
GAGCCGAGCCGTTCGCGGGCGAACAGGTTCTCGGAGACGGTGGAGCGGGCGATCCCGCAATTGTTCTCGAAAATGAGCCCGGCCTGCTCGAACGCGCGTTTCTTGCTCGACACTTCGAGGTCAAGCAGGACGTTTTCGAGCGATAAGATTTTGCTAAGGTTAGTCATAACACAGAGTGAATGGTGCAATGCACAAAAGGATCTTGCGAGCGAATTATAGGCCTCTTTCCAGCTCATGCAATAGGTATTATTAGATTTGCATGAGAAGCAACACTGACGTGCCGCAAGCACGGGCACGCTAGACCCGAAAATCGCGCGGCAATCCTGCTCCTGCCGCGCGGACCGGCGCACGGCATTGATCGGTTCGCCTTATTGGCGCGCCATGCGCACGTTGGGCGGGCGCTGGGTGCTAAAGTTGCTGCGCCATGGATTGATGTCGAGTCCGCCGCGCCTGGTGTAGCGCGCATACACGGCCAGTTTGGACGGCGCGCAGTGGCGGTAGATATCCATGAAGATACGCTCGACGCATTGCTCGTGAAACTCGTTGTGCTCGCGGAATCCGATCAGGTATTTGAGCAAGCCCTCTTGCTCGATCTGGGGGCCAACGTAATGGATTTGCACGCTGGCCCAGTCCGGCTGTCCCGTGACCAGGCAGTTCGACTTGAGCAGGTGCGAGACCAGTTTTTCTTCGACCGGCGCTTCGCCCTGGGCGCTTTTCAGCAGCGCTGGAGACGGCGTGTATTGTTCGATGTCGACGTCGAGCCGGTCCAGCAGCAAGCCTTCGAGCTGGCCCATTTGCAGCGTTGAAAATGCGTCTTGCAGCGTCAGGGCGATCTGCACCGGCACGCCAAAGCCGCGCGCCAAATCCTCGCGCAGCAGCGCCAGCAGCGCGTCCGCGCTGACCAGCTTGGTCTGGTTGAACGAATTGAGGTACAGCTTGAACGATTTCGACTCGATGATATTGGGCGAATCGGCTGCCACGGTGACCGAGGCGATCGCCACTTGCGGCTTGCCGCGCAGATTGAGCCATGACAATTCGTAGGCGTTCCAGATGTCGACCCCATAAAACGGCAGCGTACCCGTCAGTTCGAGCTCGCCGCGCTTTTCCTGGCGCGCGATCGGGAACAGCAGGTCTGGCGCGTACTGGCTCTGGTAGGCGGCAGTCTTGCCGAGCGGGGATTGGTCAGGTGTATTGGTCATGATTTTTAAGGTCGCTGGAACGATCGCTGCGCCATTGCCCAGCGTTCGCCTCATTATCCCAGGAATAGCTTGTAGACCGGATTTGCGCTTTCGTCCCAGTAGCGGTAGCCGAGCGTGGTCAAAAATTGCGTGAATTGGTCCATTTCGTCCGGCGGCACCTGCAAGCCGACCAGAATGCGTCCCACGTCGCCGCCCTGGTTGCGGTAATGGAACAGGGAGATATTCCAGTTCGGCGCCATGCTGTCGAGAAAGCGCATCAGGGCACCCGGGCGCTCCGGGAACTCGAAGCGGTAGATCAGCTCGTCTTGCGCCAGCCCGCTCTTGCCGCCGACCAGGTGGCGGATGTGCAGCTTGGCCAGTTCGTCATGGGTCAAGTCCAGCGTCTTGAAATCGTTTTGTTCGAAGGTGCGGGCCAGGCTGGCCGATTCGTCGCGATTCGAGATTTGCAGGCCGACAAAGACATGGGCCTGCTGTTCGTCGCTGACGCGGTAATTGAATTCGGTCACGTTGCGCGGGCCCACTACTTCGCAAAAGCGCCTGAAACTGCCGCGCTGCTCTGGCATCGTGACGGCAAACACGGCTTCGCGCGATTCGCCCAGTTCGGCCCGCTCAGCCACGAAACGCAGGCGGTCGAAGTTCATATTGGCGCCGCAGGCGATCGTGATCAGGGTTTCGTTCCTGATCGGATTCTTGCTGCGGCTGGCCCGCTCCACATAGGCCTTGGCGCCAGCGATGGCGAGCGCGCCGGCCGGCTCCAAAATACTGCGCGTATCCTGGAACACATCCTTGATTGCGGCGCAGATAGCGTCGGTGTCGACAATGATGATTTCATCGACGTACAACTGGGCCAGGCGGAACGTTTCCTCGCCCACCAGGCGCACCGCGGTGCCGTCCGAGAACAGGCCGACATCGGCCAGGGTCACGCGCTCGCCAGCCTTGATCGAGCGCGCCATGGCGTCCGAATCGATGGTTTGCACGCCGATGATCTTGATGTCGGGGCGCACCTGCTTGACGTAAGCGGCCACGCCGGAGATCAGGCCGCCGCCACCGATGGCCACGAAGATGGCATGGATCGGGCCGGCGTGCTGGCGCAGGATTTCCATGCCGATGGTGCCTTGGCCGGCGATCACGTCGGGGTCGTCGAACGGGTGCACGAAGGTCAGCTTTTGTTCTTTTTCCAGCGTCAGTGCGTGGTTGTACGCATCCGTGTAGGAGTCGCCGAACAGAACCACTTCCACCGCTGCGCCGCCGCGCTCCTTGACCGCGTCGATCTTGACCGGGGGCGTGGTGGTAGGCATCACGATCAGGGCGCGGCAACCGAGCTTGGCGGCTGACAGGGCGACGCCTTGCGCGTGGTTGCCGGCCGAGGCGCAAATGACGCCGCGCTTCAACTGCGCCTCCGACAGGTGCGCCATCTTGTTGTAGGCGCCGCGCACCTTGAAGCTGAACACGCTTTGCATGTCTTCGCGCTTGAAATAAATGCGGTTCTCGAAGCGCTGCGACAGGGAAGGTGCTAGCTCGAGCGGCGTTTCGGTGGCCACGTCGTAGACGCGGGCGGTGAGGATTTTCTTTAGATAGTCGATGGTCATGGTCTGCAAACAGTGCGGTTCTGGGCCAGGTGCTCTGGAACGAGATAATGTTTGACGCTGACCCTGGGCGGCGGATAGCCGATGTTTGCAGTGCAGCCGGTCGCACGCCGATGGGCAAGGGACCGGCCGGTTCGCATCGAATCGAGGCAACGTTTCCGCTTCATTATAATGGACGGCTTTGCTCGCCACTCAAACTGTTCCATGATCGAATCCGCAATTGCATGGCTGTTGGTACTGATCGCCGCACCCGCGGTCGGTCTGACGTCGGTCTTGCTCATTAGTTTCGTTTCCGCCACCTTTGTTCCGCTCGGTTCGGAACCAGCCGTGTTTGCCGTGATCAAAGCCAATGCGGCGCTGTTCTGGCCGGTGATCGTAATCGCCACATTCGGCAATACCTTGGGCGGTGCGGTCAATTACGGGATCGGGCACCGTGCCAAAGTCACCTTTGCCAAGGAGCGCGAGAGCCGCTGGTTTGGCTGGCTGGCCCGTTATGGTGCCAGAACGATGTTGTTGGCGTGGCTACCTGTCATTGGCGATCCGCTGTGCACCCTGGCGGGATGGCTGAGACTGCCGTTCTGGCACAGCGTGTGCTACATGGCAGTCGGGAAATTTTTGCGCTATGTGACCATGACGGCGCTGCTTTTGTACGTTCCTAACAGCGTATGGCATGCAATTGGGGGCCTGTTGGCATAAGAAAAACCAAGTGGATTCCTTTGGGTGATTTCGTCGAACTTGGTTAATGCAAACATTGTTTTTAAGCGGCGCCATTTATGCAAATATAAGATCGTTATATTTACTTTAATACATTTTTAATTTTGTTTCGTGTTTCTTCAAGATCCCCTATGTGGTTTAAGGCTGTTGCCGCATTGTGCAGCGCAATACGCTAGAATGATTCATTAGGGTCAGTCTACAAAGTCCACCGCCATAATGAACGCCCCAGCACAACTCCAAGCACTATTGTCTGAAACACCGAATGGCGCCGCGCCAAGCCGTCTGCGCGAAATTCCTTATAACTACACGTCGTTTTCCGATCGCGAGATCGTCATCCGGCTATTGGGCGAGGATGCCTGGCACTTGCTGGACCAGTTGCGCGGTGCGCGCCAGACCGGCCGCTCGGCCCGCATGCTCTATGAAGTGCTGGGCGATATCTGGGTGGTGCGGCGCAATCCCTACCTGCAGGACGACATGCTGGACAACCCGAAGCGGCGCGCCGAACTGATCGCCGCGCTCAAGCACCGCCTGGCCGAAGTCGACAAGCGCCGCCTCACGGTCGAACCACCGAGCGAAGCCGGTGACGGGGCAAGCTCAGAGTTGGCCAACGAGTTGGCCAACCAGCGTAGCGCAAACGTGGAGGCGTTGCTCAAGGCCGCCGGCAAGGCCGTGTTCGACTTCGGCGCGGAATTCCGCCAAACCTATGACTTGCGCAAGCGCGCCTACAAGGTGCTGGGCCGCTACACGGAAAAGCACAACATCAAGTTCGACGGCATGTCGCGCGTGGCGCACGTGACCGACGCGACCGACTGGCGGGTCGAGTATCCGTTCCTGGTCCTCACGCCCGACACCGAAGACGAAATGGCCGGCCTGGTCAAGGGCTGTATCGAGCTGGGGCTGACCATCATCCCGCGCGGCGGCGGCACCGGTTACACCGGCGGCGCGATTCCGCTCACACCGCTGTCGGCCGTCATCAACACGGAAAAACTGATCAATCTGGGCCCGGTTGAAATGACGCTGCTGCCCGGTGTAGAGCGCGAATACGCGACCATCCGCTCGGGCGCCGGCGTGGTCACCAAACGGGTATCGGACGCGGCCGAACAAGCCGGCTTCGTGTTTGCGGTCGACCCCACGTCGGCCGAAGCGTCCTGCATCGGCGGCAATGTGGCGATGAATGCGGGCGGCAAGAAAGCCGTGTTGTGGGGCACCGCGCTCGACAACCTGGCCTCTTGGCGCATGGTCGACCCGAACGGCGACTGGCTGGAAGTGACGCGCCTGGAGCACAACCTGGGCAAGATCCACGACGCGCCGGTTGCCAAATTCAAGCTCGAATGGACCCATCCGAACAAGCGCGATGCGGCCCGGCCGAACCAGCCCTTCAAAACTGAGTTGCTCGACATTGCCGGGCGCACTTTCCGCAAGGAAGGCCTGGGCAAGGACGTGACCGACAAGTTCCTGGCGGGCTTGCCGGGGATCCAGAAAGAAGGCTGCGACGGCTTGATCACGTCGGCGCGCTGGATCCTGCACAAGATGCCCAAGCATACCCGTACCGTGTGCCTGGAGTTTTTCGGCCAGGCGCGCGATGCGATACCATCGATTGTCGAGATCAAGGATTATCTGGACGGCTTGCCGGCCAATGGCGGCCCGGCCGCGGCCACCATCCGGCTGGCCGGACTGGAGCACCTGGACGAGCGCTACTTGCGGGCGGTCGGTTACGCCACCAAGTCCAAGCGCGGCGTGTTGCCCAAGATGGCCCTGTTCGGCGACATCGTCGGCGACGATGAAAACGCGGTGGCGCAAGCCGCTTCCGAAGTGGTGCGCATCGCCAACACGCACGTGGGTGAGGGCTTCGTTGCCGTCAGCCCCGAAGCGCGCAAGAAATTCTGGCTCGACCGGGCCCGCACGGCCGCGATCGCCAAGCACACCAATGCGTTCAAGATCAATGAAGACGTCGTCATTCCGTTGAACCGGATGGGCGAGTATACGGACGGCATCGAGCGCATCAATATTGAGTTGTCGATCAAGAACAAACTGCAATTGCTGGGCGCTTTGCGCGCGTTCTTTGGCGCCGGCAATCTGCCGGTCGGCAAGAGCGAAGATGCGTCCGGCGAGGCGATTGGCGCCGAGGAAATGCTGGAAGACCGGGTGCAGCAGGCCGAAGCCTTGCTGGCCGCCGCCGAGGCGCGCTGGACCTATCTGCTGACCGGCATGGATCAGCCTTTGAGCGGCGCCCGGGAAAAACTGTGCGCGCTCGGCCTGGAACAGCTGGCCGACGGGTTCGATGCCCGCCTGGCCCGGCAACCCGATACGACCGTGTTCGACATCGTGCAGGACCGCACTGTCCGCATTTCGTGGAAGCAGGAAATCCGCGCCCAGTTGCGCCAGATTTTCAACGGCGCCGCGTTCAAGCTGATCCTCGACGAATGCAGCGCAATCCACGCCCGCATCTTGCGCGGGCGCGTGTTCGTGGCGCTGCACATGCATGCCGGCGACGGCAATGTTCACACCAATCTGCCGGTCAATTCCGACAACTATGAGATGCTGCAAGATGCGCATAAGGCCGTGGCGCGCATCATGAACCTGGCGCGCTCGCTAAACGGTGTCATCTCCGGCGAACACGGCATCGGCATCACGAAATTGGAATTCCTGACCGAAGAAGAGATCAGCGAGTTTCGCAGCTACAAGCTGCGGATCGACCCGGAAGGGCGCTTCAACAAGGGCAAGCTGCTGAACCTGGAGGGCGTGGGCGCCGACTTGCGCAACGCCTATACGCCCTCGTTCGGCCTGATGGGGCACGAGTCGCTGATTATGCAGCAAAGCGACATCGGCGCGATCGCCACCAGCGTCAAGGATTGCCTGCGCTGCGGCAAATGCAAGCCGGTGTGCGCCACCCACGTGCCGCGCGCCAACCTGCTGTACTCGCCGCGCGACAAGATCCTGGCCACCTCGTCCCTGATTGAAGCCTTCCTGTACGAAGAGCAGACCCGGCGCGGCATCTCGATCAAGCACTGGGAAGAGTTCGAAGATGTGGCGGACCACTGCACCGTGTGCCATAAATGCGTCACGCCATGCCCGGTCAACATCGACTTCGGCGACGTCTCGATGAACATGCGCAACCTGCTGCGCAAGATGGGCAAGAAGAGCTTCAATCCCGGCACGGCCGCCTCGATGTTCTTCCTGAACGCGACCGACCCGGTGACCATCAACGCGACCCGCCAGATCATGATCGGCTGGGGCTACAAGGCGCAGCGTTTGGGCCACGAGCTGCTCAAGAAGTTTGCCAAGAAGCAGACCAAGGCGCCGCCGCCATCGATCGGCAAGCCGGCCGTCAAGGCCCAGGTGATCCATTTCATCAACAAGAAAATGCCGGGCAACCTGCCCAAGAAGTCGGCGCGCGCGCTGCTCGATATCGAAGACGACAAGGTGATCCCGATCATCCGCGATCCGAAGACCACCACGGCAGACACCGAAGCCGTGTTCTACTTCCCCGGCTGCGGCTCGGAGCGCCTGTTCTCGCAAGTCGGACTGGCCACCCAGGCGATGCTGTGGAATGTCGGCGTGCAGACGGTGTTGCCGCCCGGTTACCTGTGCTGCGGCTATCCGCAGCGCGGCGCGGGCCAGTACGACAAGGCCGAAAAGATGATGACGGACAACCGAGTGCTGTTCCACCGGATGGCCAACACCCTCAATTACCTCGACATCAAGACCGTGCTGGTCTCGTGCGGAACCTGCTACGACCAGCTCGCCACCTACGAGTTCGACAAGATCTTCCCCGGCTGCCGCATCCTCGACATCCACGAATATCTGCTCGAGAAAGGCGTCAAGCTGGAAGGGGTGGGCGGGACCCGCTATATGTACCATGAACCTTGCCACAATCCGATGAAGTTGCAGGATTCGGGCAAAACCATCAACGCCCTGATCACCACCGTGGACGCGGTGAAGATCGAAAAGAACGAGCGCTGCTGTGGCGAATCCGGTACCCTGGCCGTGAGCCGGCCCGACATTGCGACCCAGGTGCGCTACCGCAAGGAAGAGGAAATGGTGAAGGGCGCCGACAAGCTGCGCGCCGACGGTTTCGAGGGCGAGGTCAAGATCCTCACCAGCTGCCCGTCATGCCTGCAAGGCTTGTCGCGTTTTAACGACGATTCCGGCACCACCGCCGATTACATCGTGGTCGAGATGGCCAAGCACTTGCTGGGGCCCAATTGGATGCCCGACTATGTGGCGCGTGCCAATAACGGCGGGATCGAGCGGGTGCTGGTGTGACGGCCGCAGCCAACCCCAACGCTTGCGAGCTGTGCACCTTGCTGGCCGGTGAATCCGCCGACGTGGTTTACCGCGACGATGCCTTGTCGGTGGTGCTGGTGGACGATGCAGCGTACCCGGGGTTTTGCCGCCTCATCTGGAACGGCCACGTCAAGGAAATGAGCGACTTGGCGCCGGCCGAGCGCCGCCGCATGATGGGCGCGCTCTGGCAGCTTGAGCTGGCTGTGCGTGAGGTGATGCTGCCCGACAAGGTCAATCTGGCCAGCCTGGGCAACATGACGCCGCACCTGCACTGGCACGTGATCCCGCGCTATCTCGACGATGCGCATTTTCCGAACCCGGTGTGGGGCGCCAGGGAACGTGCCACGCCCGGTCATGTACTGGACGCCCGGCGGGCCTTGCTGGAACAACTGCGCAGCGCGATCGGCGCGCGCATGAACGCGCACGATTCATAATCCATCGTAGGGAAAATACCATGACAGGCTCCAAACAATCGGCTCCAACCCCTAACCCGACCGGGCTGACGCTGCACCAGCTGTCGCGCGTGCTGGAAGTGGCATTCGACGACGGGCAGGTTTTTTCGCTGCCCTTCGAGTTGCTGCGCGTATACTCGCCCTCGGCCGAAGTGCGCGGCCACGGTCAGGGGCAGGAAGTGCTGCAACTGGGTAAGCGCGAGGTTGGCATTACGGCGCTCGATCCGATCGGCCACTACGCGATCCAGCCGACATTTACCGACGGCCACAATACCGGGCTCTATTCATGGGATTACCTGTACCACTTGGGCGCGAACCAGGCCAGCCTCTGGCAAGACTATCTGGACCGCTTGCAAGCGGCCGGCTTTGACCACGACAGTGGGCGCGACAAGGTGGCAGAACTGGCGGCGCCCGCGGCCGGCGGCTGCGGTCACAAGCATTAACCACGACATCTTCGTCGCGCCGCCCCCTTGCATGCACCGGCTTGCATAACCGGCTTGTATAATGAGCGCAGATCAATCGAGGCTGCCCACACATGACCAATACCACCCATTTCGGTTACAAGACCGTCTCCGAAGACGAAAAAGTACACAAAGTTGCCGAGGTA
>JANPCW010000413.1:0-2473 GCA_031431155.1 Janthinobacterium sp.
ATGGAATGCGGCACCTGCCGCATCATCTGCGACGAACACCGCAACGTGGCGTGGGAGTACCCGCGCGGCGGCTACGGAATCTTGTTCAAATTCGGCTGACCTTGCGATATGGCGTAGGTTGGGCTAACGCCATATCAGCCCAACAACCCCACCAAAAAAGGCTGCGAAGCTTATTCATTCAATGCGCCCTCATCAAAATACCCCCAACATTCCGTAATATTTCCTCTCGCGATTTCACGATGAATGGATGAATACGGCCAATCCACGGCTCTCGCCACGTAACCGTGCTTGACAGGATTGAAATGAACATACGCCACATGCTTTTGCAAGTCGTCGTCACTTCGGATCTGGTGTTCCCAATACCGCCGTTGCCAAATTCCGCGCTCTCGTTTCATTTTTCTGCTATGCCCTATGGCCTCGATTTTAGGGCTCGCTCGTGAAAATGCCGCTTTAATCAAGGACCAGCGTAGCGGAAAATCCGCGCCCCCTTGCGGCAAGCGCCAAATGGCATGCAAATGATCCGGCAATATCACCATCGCGATAATCTCAAAAGGATGGGATTGCCGGATTTCCGTATTGTGCTGCGGAGTAAATCAATGTGTTCGGTGAGGAGACTGTTTTTCCGATCGGAGAGATTGAAGGTGAAAAAATAGGTGGCGCCGGGTATGTTCGCTCTGCGATATTTCATCGGGTTGCCTCATTGAATGTGCGTGTTGGGCTGTTAGAGCGTTAGCCCAACCTACGATTGCGCCCAGAACTGTAGCTTGGGCTAACGCCGTATCAGCCCAACAGCCGAGCCCTATTCTTTCATGTTAGCAAAGCGACGGCTTTGATCTGCGCCCAGAGCGGCTGGCCGGGCGCGATGCTCAGTGTTGGGCTGGTGGAGCGTTAGCCCAACAGCCGAGCCTTATTCTTTCATGCAAGCAAAGCGACGGCCTTGATCTGTGCCCAGAGCGGCTGGCCGGGCGCGATGCCCAGCTCGCGCAGCGAGCGCTCGGTGATGCGAGCCAGCAAGGCGGTGGTGCCGACGCGCATCTGCACCAGCACGTGGCCGGGCGTGTCGGTGGCAACCACGGCGGTAACGCTGGCAGGCAGGATGTTGAGGATGCTCGATGCCCGTGGTCGCTCCAGCGCCAGGCTGACGTCGCGCGCATGGATGCGCAAGCGCAAGCGGCTGCCCGGCGCTTCCGAACGGCGCCCGACATGGATGCAACCGTCGGCGAAGTCGAGTTGCGACAGGTTGTCGGCCTCGTGCTGGGAAAGCGTGGTGTCGATTACCACGCCGGCGTCGTCGGTAAAGGCCGCCGGCAGGTCGGCCCGGGCCAGGGTCTCGGCCAACGCCCCGCTTGCCACCACCCGGCCGCCGTTGAGCAGGACCAGATGATCGGCCAGGCGCGCGACTTCGTCCGGGGAATGGCTGACATAGATCACTGGGATGGAAAGCGCGTCGTGCAGACGCTCCAGGTAGGGCAGGATTTCCAGCTTGCGCTTGAAGTCGAGCGCCGCCAGCGGCTCGTCCATCAGCAGGATACGGGGCGCCGCCAGCAGGGCGCGGGCGATGGCAACGCGCTGGCGCTCGCCGCCGGAAAGGCTGGCCGGCATCCGTTCGAGAAGAGCGCCGATGCCCAGCAGCTCGGCCACGGCGGCGAGGTCAAACGGCTGGGCGGCCGTTGCTGCGCGGCGTCGGCTGCGAATTTGCCCGAACGCCATGTTGCGCCGCACCGACAGATGCGCAAACAGGCTGGCCTCCTGGAACACGTAGCCAAGCGCCCTTTGATGCGTCGAAACAAAAACGTCGCGCTGATCGTCCTGCCAGACTTCGTCATCAATGGTGAACAGGCCGCCCGGGGCCCGTTCCAGCCCGGCCATCGCACGCAGGCAGGTGGTCTTGCCCGAACCGGACGGTCCGAACAGGGCCGTGATGCCGCGCCCGGGCAGAATCAGATCGATATCGAGGCTGAAATCGCCCCGCTCGAGGCGGAAGCGGGCGTGGATTTGATGGCTCATCGCCCTACCCTCCCCGCCCGTGGATTGAGCGTATACAACGTCAGCAGGACCAGGAAACTGAACGCCAGCATGGCGCCGGCCAGCCAGTGGGCTTGCGCGTATTCCATCGCCTCGACGTGGTCGTAGATCTGCACCGAGACCACCCGGGTCTTGTCCGGTATGTTGCCGCCGATCATAAGCACGACGCCGAACTCCCCGACCGTATGGGCGAAAGCGAGGATGGTGCCGGACAAAAATCCCGGCCGGGCCAGCGGCACGGCCACCGACCAGAAAGTGTCCCAGGGACTGGCGCGCAGGGTCGCGGCCACTTCCAGCGGGCGCTCGCCGATGGCTTCGAAGGCGTTTTGCAGCGGCTGCACCATGAAGGGCAAGGAATACAGCACCGAGCCGATAACCAACCCGGGAAAGGTAAACGGCAAGAGGCCCATCCCGAGCGCTTCAGTCAGTTGCCCGACGGGTCCCTTCG
>JANPCW010000414.1:0-2114 GCA_031431155.1 Janthinobacterium sp.
GCACCGGATCAGGAATTCTTGAAAAAAATCCGGCTGGCAGTCAAATAATTCTGTTACCAACCCGCACCGTCAATTCCGTTTCGCGGGATTGACGGTTCTTGGCGTGTCGGCGTGAGGCTGAATAGTCCACGTGTGCGGCCAGCGAGCATAATCTGACGCATTGCGTGGCCTTGGGTGGCTTACAATCCTTACCTATTGCAAAATGCGATGCCAGCAGATCAGCTGGCATGCGCGTTTATGCTAATTCTCTTTTTACCCAAAAGGCCCACATGAAGAACCTTCTGATTCCAATTTTCCTGGCCGTATCCGGCATGCCCGCACTGTCCCAGCCTGCGGCCCCGGCAGCAAAAGCGGGCGGCGCCGCCAGCGCGGCAGAACTCAACAAGATGGCCAAACGCTACGCGCCGGTCGAGTTGCGGGCCGACACATCGAGCCTGTCGGTTGGCGACAAGAAGGCGATCGTCAAACTGATTGAGGCTGCCAAGACAGTCGATACCCTGCAACTGCGCCAGCGCTGGTCCGAGAACGAGGCGCTGTGGGTCGCATTGAAAAAAGACAAGAGCGCGCTAGGCACGGCACGTGCGAACTACTTCTGGCTCAACAAGGGCCCTTGGTCCATCATCGACGGCAACCAGTCGTTCTTGCCGGCTTCCTATGCCGGGATCGCGATTCCGGCAATCAAGCCGGAAGGCTCCAATTTCTACCCGGCTGGCGCGACCAAGCAAGCGCTGGAAGCGTGGATGAACGCGCTCGTGCCGAAGGATAAGGAAGAGGCGCAATGGTTTTTCACCACCATCGGGCGCGACAGTGACGGCAACTACAAGGCCATCAAATACGCCGATCAATACAAGGCCGACCTGGCGCAGCTTGCGGCACTACTGAAAGATGCTGCGGCGCTGACCGATAACGCATCGCTCAAGAAATTTCTGAGCTTGCGCGCGGACGCCTTTCTCTCCAACGATTACCTGGCATCGGACTTTGCGTGGATGGATCTCGATTCGCCGGTCGATATCACGATCGGGCCCTACGAGACCTATAACGACGAACTGTTCGGCTACAAGGCGGCGTTCGAGGCGTACGTCAGCATCCGCGACCCGAAGGAGACACAAAAGCTCGATTTCTTCGGCAAGCACATGCAGGAACTGGAAGACAATCTGCCGCTCGAGGCGCGCTACCGCAATCCGAAGGTGGGCGCCCAGGCGCCGATGGTGGTGGTGAACCAGGTCTACGGTGCCGGCGATGGCAATATGGGCGTACAAACGGCTGCCTACAACCTGCCGAACGATGAGCGCATCATCAGCCAGCGCGGATCCAAACGGGTCATGCTCAAGAACGTCCAAGAAGCAAAGTTTAAATCGACTCTGACCCCAATTGCGAAGTTGGTGCTGCGCCCGGAGGCGCAGAAGGATGTGGATTTCAATGCCTTCTTCACCCATATTCTCGCGCATGAGATCACGCATGGCCTGGGCCCGCACATCACCAACAACAATGGCAAGCAATCGACCCCGCGCCAAGATCTGAAGGATACTTATTCGACCATCGAGGAAGCCAAGGCCGACGTCACCGGCTTGTTCGCGCTGGCCTTCATGATGGATAAAGGCCAGTTGAAAGACACGCTGGGGCAGGGCGTCGCCGCCGAGCGCAAGCTGTACAACACCTTCCTCGCATCCGGCTTTCGCACCCTGCATTTCGGCCTGACCGATTCGCACGCGCGCGGCATGGCGATCCAAATGAACTACCTGCTCGACAAGGGCGGCTTCATCTCGCACGGCGACGGCATCTTTTCGGTCGACTTCAAGAAGATCAAGCAGGCGGTGATCGATTTGGATCGCCAACCGAGGTAATTCGATGCGCTGAGTTTGAATTTGGTGGAGAACTACGATTCCAATCCGAGCAACGTCCACCAGTCTTGCGCAGAGTGCAATACGCGCACAATTGATACTCCGTCAGGACGCGGTACGTAGAAAATAAGGAAGTTGTCGAAATCCATGACGCGCCACTTGCGCATGCCGGTCAAGTCTGGATGCCGCAGCGTCAGCGGCGCCCCCATTGATGGTTGTTGGCCCAAGACGTTGAAGGTGGCTTCGGCGTTGGCGAGGAAGCGATCGGCAACG
>JANPCW010000415.1:0-2493 GCA_031431155.1 Janthinobacterium sp.
CCGGGGCGCAGCATCTGCCAAAGATTGTCGATAATTTTGGCGGAAAGTGTTGCAAGCTGGAGCGCGTCGCCCTTGCGCCGCAACCAGCGGATATCCGGGTGGCGCCGCACGATGCCCGAGGCCGTGCACGGCACGTCGGCCAAGATGCGGTCGAACTGCTGGCCGTCCCACCAATCCCGGGCCCGGGCGTCGCCCGCCTTCAGGGTCGCGGTCAACTGCAGGCGCGCCAGGTTGTCGGCGATGCGCGGCAAGCGCTTGGCGTCGGAATCGAGCGCGACCAGCTGCAGGTTAGCCAATTCGAGCAAATGGCAAGTCTTGCCGCCCGGTGCCGCGCAGGCGTCCAGCACCCGCATCCCGTCCTGCACGTCGAGCAAGGGCGCGGCCAGTTGGGCACCCGCATCCTGCACCGACACCAGCCCTTGCTCAAATCCGGGGATCAGGCCAACCGCAACTGGCTTATCCAGGCGCACCGCGTGCGGCCCCACTTGCACAGCCCCGATTCCGGCCTGGCTCAGCAGGGCAAGGTAAGCTGGCAGCGTGCTCTTGCGCTGGTTCACGCGCAAGGTCAGCGGCGGCGCTTCATTGCCGGCAGTAAGAATGGCTTGCCAGTGTTGCGGATACGCGGCGCGCATCGCTTCGATCCACCACTGCGGATAATTCCACTGCGCGACCGGTTGCAGCAGCGCCTGCTGCATCAGGGTCGCCTTCTCGCGCAGGAAGCGGCGCAGCACCGCATTGACCATCGCCTTCGCATGGG
This sequence comes from Janthinobacterium sp., assembly GCA_031431155.1. GTDB lineage: Bacteria > Pseudomonadota > Gammaproteobacteria > Burkholderiales > Burkholderiaceae_D > JANPCW01. The sequence continues at coordinate 758 of JANPCW010000415.1, forward strand.
CCAGGTCGGGGTGCGAGGTGGCGGCAGTGACGGTCTGGTCGACCACGGTAAAGTCTTCATAAGGCAAGGGCCCGTCGCCGGGCGCCGCCATCAAGGCCAGGGCGCAGCACAAGAGGCCAGCCAGCATGGCCGGCTCGGGCGCTTTCGACGTCATCAGCCCGATCAATGTCTCGCACAGGCCAAGCTGGCGCATGGTGCGGTAGGCGATATCCTGGATCGCGCCGCGCGCCTGGGGCGACGCCTCGCTCTGTGCGAACACCTTGGCCAAGGCCTGCGGCAACGCCGCGCCGCCGCGCACCTGCGCCACCGCATTGGCCGCGCCAAGCAGGCAAAAGGCGAGCGAATCGGTTTTCAGACTGGTCCGAAAACCCGGTTGCAGCACCGGCCGGACATCCGGGTGGTGGCTCGGCCGGAGCTTGGGGGCCGCAGCCGGCTTAAGCGAGAGCGTTGGACGCTTGTTCATGGTTGATCCAGTAATCGATTTCGCGCGCGACCGACGGCCAAGGCCGCGGCCGCAATCGCGCCATCTAAAGATGCAATTGTAGCGGGTGTGGGTAGCCGCGGTGGCCCGCTCCGCACGCCAGAGTTGCGGCGATCCGACAATTTAGCAACAAAAATGCTTGATCGGCAATCTCGTCGGACCATCCCGCGGGCGGCGGGCGGCGTGGTGCGGCGTGTTGTTGCGCGCTGCAAACCAGTATAATTGGTGCTGTTTGGCCCTTGGTTTAACCACCGGCTCCCTTAGAACTAGCGATACTATTGCGCGGCCATGCCGCCACCTTGCCCATGCTCGCCCACCAAAAACAAGAAATCAGCGCCCTGCTCCAGGCCGCCCTCGCACCGATTCTGGCCGGCACCGACCTCACGCTGGCCGCGCCGGCCATCGTGCTGGAGCGCCCGCGCGACCCGTCGCATGGCGATGTCGCCTGCAATATCGCCATGCAGTTGTCCAAACAGTTGAAACTGAACCCGCGCGAACTGGCCCAGAAGATCGTGGCCGCGCTGCTGGCCGACCCGGCTGGCAAGTCCTTGATTGAAACGGCCGAAATCGCGGGGCCGGGATTTATCAACTTGCGCGTGGCGCCGAGCGCCAAGCAGGCGGTGCTGAAAGCGATCTTGCGGCAGGGCGCGCAATTTGGCCGCAGCGATGCGGGCGCCGGCAAGAAAGTCATTATCGAGTTTGTGTCGGCCAATCCGACCGGCCCGCTACACGTCGGCCACGGGCGCCAGGGCGCGCTCGGCGATGCGCTGGCGGCGCTGTTCGATGCGCAGGGCTATGCGGTAACGCGCGAATTCTATTACAACGATGCCGGGGTGCAGATCGCGACCCTGGCCAGTTCGGTCCAGGCGCGCGCCAAAGGATATAAGCCGGGCGATCCGGAATGGCCTGAAGCGGCTTACAACGGCGACTACATCGCTGAGATCGCCAATGATTTTCTGGCCGGCAAGACGGTCTCGGCCAGCAACGGCCAGCCCGTCACTGCCAACGGCGATCTCGACGATCTCGACGCGATCCGCAGCTTCGCCGTCACCTACTTGCGCAACGAGCAAGATATCGACCTGCAGGCGTTCGGGGTCAAGTTCGACAACTACTACCTGGAATCGTCGCTGTACGAGGACGGCTAGGTCTCGGCGGCGGTCGATGCGCTGATCTAGGCCGGCAAGACATTTGAGCAAGAGGGCGCACTGTGGTTGCGCACCTCCGACTACGGCGACGACAAGGACCGCGTGATGCG
>JANPCW010000416.1:0-7865 GCA_031431155.1 Janthinobacterium sp.
CCGAGGGCATCGTGCGCCATCAACTGGGTTGCGACATTGGAGGCGAGTTCCGCATCAAGGCCGCGTCGCACGTAGATCGCCGCCATTTCCGCGTGCTCGTGCTCGGGATCATCGGCTAACTCCTTGCGCTCCTTATCGAGATCGGCGCGCTCGGTGTCCGATTGCGAACTGACCGACACATACTCGCCGGCCGCCATCGACATGGCACCGGCCACCAGTCCGGCAATACCCGTGATTAAGATATTTTTTGAGCTGGCGCCTGCCGCCGCTACGCCCAAAATCAGGCTGGCAGTGGAAACGATGCCGTCATTCGCCCCAAGAACAGCCGCGCGCAGCCATCCGATGCGGTGGGTTCTGTGTCTTTCAATGTGTCTCATAGCGCTCCCTCTCTTCTGGGATCGCACGGCTTGCCGCGCGATTCAGTGCTGAAATGATCACACTAGCACGGCATGTCCGCTTGTCGGCGCGCATAGAACCACCAAGTGATTGCAATGCAGGTGCCATAGAACCCGATAAAGCACCAGAGTGCGGCGTCCGGTCCACCGGTCAACGCAATCGATGTGCCATAGCTTTTTGGAATAAAGAAGGCGCCATACGCTGCCACCGCCGAGGTAAAGCCGAGCACCGCTGCGCCTTCCTTGTTGGCATCGACAATCGCCTGCTCTTGGGCCGGCTTGCCTTTGCCGGTCGCTGCGCGCTGGCGCTCGGTCAGGAAAATGACCGGGATCATGCGGAAGGTCGATGCATTGCCCACGCCGGTGCCGGCGAACAGCAACATGAACATCCAGAAGAAGCCCCAGAAATTGCCCGCCCCCCCTGCGTGCGGAAGGAAGCTGATCACGCCGTACACGGCAGCGATCATCACCGCAAAGGTCCACAGCGTCACCTTGGCGCCGCCGAGCTTGTCGGCGATGATCCCGCCGATCACGCGCGCCAGGGCACCGACCAGGGGGCCAAGGAACGCATATTCAAGTGGATTGATCTCGGGGAACTGGGTCTTGATCAGCAATGGGAACCCGGCCGAATACCCGATAAAGGAGCCGAAAGTGCCGGTATACAACCAGCACATCAGCCAGTTGTGCTTGCGCTTGAAGATCACGGCCTGTTCTGCGAAAGAGGCCTTGGCCGACGCGATGTCATTCATGCCGAACCAGGCCATCAAGGTCGTCGCAGCGATAAACGGTACCCAAATAAAGCCGGCATTTTGCAGCCACATTTGCTTGCTCTGCCCTGCTTTCAGCCAGGCTTGCGGTTCGCCGCCGAGCGCGCCGAATATGCCGGCGGTAATCACCAGCGGCACTACAAATTGCACTACCGAGACCCCGAGATTGCCCAGGCCCGCATTCATCCCGAGGGCGTAACCCTTTTGCGCCTTGGGATAGAAGAAACTGATATTGGCCATCGACGATGCGAAGTTGCCCCCGCCAAAACCACACAGCAGCGCCAACACCAGCATAGTCGGATAACTGGTGTTGATATCCTGGACCGCGAAGCCGATACCGATGGCTGGAATCAGCAGTGACGCGGTCGATATGGAGGTCCATTTTCTGCCGCCGAAAATGGGCACCATGAACGAATAAAAAATCCGCAAGGTCGCACCGGAGAGGCCCGGCAATGCTGTCAGCCAGAACAGTTGATTGGTGCTGAACTTGAAGCCGATATTGGGCAGGTTCACCACGACCACGCTCCATACCATCCAGACCGCAAAGGCCAGCAGCAAGGCCGGAATGGAGATCCACAAATTTCGATTGGCGGTCGATTTTCCCGTTTTTTGCCAGAAGCTGCTGGTTTCCGGCTCCCACGTACTGATTACATATTTACTCATCGCGCTCTCCTATGTCACGCTTGGGCACCAAGAGCGCCCGGGGTTGATCTATACCGCTAATGCCGGCAGGGCCACAATGGCGCGCTCGGGCTTGAATGAGTAATGCATCGATACCAGCGACACGCACGCTGTGCCGTACAGCAGCATGAATGCGGATGAGCGCACGCCGGTGAAGTCGACCAGGGCGCCAAACATGATCGGCAGCACGAAGCCGCCCAACCCTCCGGCAAGCCCGACCACGCCAGAGACGGCGCCGATGTTGTCGGTGAAATCGTCGGCAATGAATTTGAATACGGAGGCCTTGCCGATCGCCATCGCAACGCCGACCACAAACAACAAGGCAGTAAACAGCCACGGTGTCACGGCCAGGTTCAAGGTCATGTCGCCAGTGACGGTCTTAACGACCATGCTCGTTGGTGGATAGGACAACAGGAAAAAGCAGATCCAGCACACCCACATCACCGACCATGTCACTTTGTAGGCGCCATATTTATCGGCGATCCAGCCGCCCAATGCGCGCAGCACGCCGCCGGGCAGCGAGAAGCAAGCCGCCAGCAACGCCGCCAGTCGGATATCGAAGCCATACTCGGAGATGTAGTACTTGGTCATCCACAGCGCCAGTGCGACATAACCGCCAAACACGACCGAGTAGTACTGGCAATAGCGCCACACGCGCGGATCTTTCAGCACCTTCATTTGCTCGGAAAATGACACGCCCGCCGGCGCCTGGTGCGCTTTATCGGTATAGGAGAAAAACCAGAACAGCAGTGCCGTAATCAGCATTGCAACGGCATACACTTTTGGCAGCATTTGCCAGCCGAAACCGGTAATGATCGCCGGCGCGACAAATTTGGTCAGGGCGGAACCGGAATTGCCGGCGCCGAAGATCCCCATGGCCAGGCCGCGACGTTCTTTTTGAAACCAGCGGGCCACGTACGGCGTGCCCACCGAGAAGGAACCACCGGCCAGTCCGACGAACAGACCAAGCACGAGAAAATGCCAGTATTGGGTCGCGTAGCTGATCAAATAGATCGGCACTACGGTGGCGAGCATCAACAGGAAAAATACGATCCGCCCGCCGAATTTATCGGTCCAGATACCGAGCGGCACCCGCACCAGCGAACCAGTTAGCACTGGCATCGCCGCCAAGAGACCGAACTGTGTTTCATTGAGTGCAAGCTGGGTCTTGATGGGTATGCCAAGGACCGCGAACATCATCCAGACTGCAAAGCAAATGGTGAATGCGAAAGTGCTGCTGACCAGCACCGAAACCTGTTTGTTTTTTATTGCCACGATACCCTCCATAGACGCTCAATCCGATAGCGAAAGGGTACGTCGCGCCGCGCAGCGGGGCTATTGGCCGTAGGGTTATTTTATGAAAGCAATCTGGCTAGCGCTCTCCGCCAAAATAACTAGGGTGGACGGTTTTCGCCTAGATCGAGAGAGGTATGACGCGCCGACCCGACCGAGTCGGCGCAACGCCGCCGCGAGGAGTGGGTTCGGCGCTAGCGCTTTTTCTCGATCGCGCTGGGATGAATGCGAATTGGGCTCGGCGCCGCATTCCGGCTGCCGCCGTCGGTTCTGATCAAGTCCTCAAGGGTGGCGCCATCGAGCACGGCCAGATAGGCCTCGGTGGCAGTGCGCAATACCCCCTTCAGGATGCACGAAGGCGCATAGACGCAGGCGTTGCTGGCCCGGTCAAAGCATTCAGCCATGAAAAAATCGGTCTCTGTATTGCGGACCACGGCGCCAATGTTGATCTCGGCCGGTTCTTTCTTGAGCTTGAGCCCTCCGTTGCGCCCGCGCACCGTTTCCACCATGCCCGACAGCCCCAGCTGATGCACCACTTTCATCAAGTGGTTCTTGGAGATGCCGTGCAGTTCGGCGATATCCTGGATCGTCACTAGCCGATCCCGGTTCATGCCCAGGTACATCAAAGTGCGCAGCGTGTAGTCGGTGTAGGAGGTCAGTCTCATTGCTGGATCCAAATTCTATGGATGAAAAGTAAGTAAAAAGGTGGCGTACGACGCTCGATTAATCAAGTACGAAGTATACATCTATCGCATAGCTTCCAAGCGGCGGCATCGAATAAGATGCATTTTACTTGCATCTTATAAAATAGGTAGATAGAATGCATCTTTAACGGCAAATATTTTTTGTCCGCTTGAACGTTTACCCCGCTTTTCAACTTCACCCTGCAACTTCACCAATAAGGAATCCTTGCCATGCATGCTACGCGCAAACTCTGGACCTGGCTCGCGGTCATCTGTGTACTGTCCTTCTCTGTCTTAGGCTGGGTCGGAACAGAAATTTATGTGACTGCCCCGCCGATCCCAAAACAAGTCATTAGTGCCAAAGGCACCGTGCTGTTCTCCGAAGGACAAGTACAACGCGGGCAGGAAGCATGGCTGTCGGCCGGCGGCCAGCAACTGGGATCGGTATGGGGCCATGGCAGTTATGTCGCGCCCGATTGGTCGGCCGACTGGCTGCACCGCGAAGCGCTGGCACTGCGTGGCGTGTGGGCGCAGCATGATTTTGGCAAGCCATTCGAGCAACTCTCGGTCGGCCAGCAAGGTGAATTGAACGCCCGTCTCAAGAGCGAAATGCGGCGCAACACCTACGAGGCAACGAGCGGCACGATTACCCTCTCGCCCGAGCGCGCCGAAGCTGTTGCGCAAGTTGTTCAGCACTATGTCAGCCTGTTTGGCGACGACAAGGCGTTCGACAAGCTGCGCGAGCAATACGCGATGAACTCGGGATCGTTACCGGATCAAGCAGATCTGCAAGCACTACCGGCATTCATTTTTTGGTCTGCATGGTCGGCTGCGACCGATCGCCCGGGCGAAACCGATCTGAGTTACACCAGCAACTGGCCGCATGAGCCGCTGGTCGACAATACGCCGACCGCCGGCGCCGGCATCTGGTCGATCGCCAGTATCATTTTCATGATCGCCGCCATTGCGGGCATGATCTTCTACCATTCCATCAGCAAGGAAGAAGGCGATCCAACCCCGCCTAAAACGGATCCGCTGTTCGACCTCAAGCCAACACCATCGATGAAGGCGACCAAGAAATACTTCTATGTGGTGATCGGCCTGATTCTGGCGCAGGTTGGCATGGGCGTCATTACCGCCCACTACGCAGTCGAGGGCCAGAGCTTCTTCGGCTTCCCACTGGCGCAGATCCTGCCCTTTACGGTGAGCCGGACCATCCATACTCAGTTTGCGGTGTTGTGGATTGCCACCGCGTGGCTTGCTACCGGCCTGTATATCGCCCCCGCAATCTCGGGACATGAACCAAAGTACCAAAAACTCGGCGTCGACGTCCTGTTCTATGCCCTGCTGTTCATCGTAGTCGGCTCCACCGCTTTTGGCTGGATCGGAACCCTGCAGCACCTGGGTAACACCTTCAGCTTCTGGATCGGGAATCAAGGCCTCGAATTCACCAGCATGGGCCGCATCTGGCAAGTCCTGTTGTTCATCGGCTTGCTGTTCTGGGTCATGCTGTTGGGACGCGGGCTGATGCCAGCCCTGAAAAAACCATCCGAAAGCCGCGGTTTGATTGCCATGGTATTCCTGGCGGCACTGTGCATCGGCGCGTTTTACGCGACTTCCCTGACCTGGGGCCCGCACACCCATTACTCGATGATCGAATACTGGCGCTGGTGGTTGGTGCACTTGTGGGTGGAAGGCTTCTTTGAAGTGTTCGCCACTGCCGTCATTGCACTGTTGTTCACGCGTCTTGGCTTGATCCGCGCCGCTACTGCCAACACTGCGATCGTGCTGGAAACCATCGTGTTCCTGTTTGGCGGCATCCTGGGCACATTGCATCACCTGTACTTTACCGGCACGCCAACCTTCGTGATCGCCATCGGCGCCATGTTCTCGGCACTGGAAGTGGTTCCGCTGGCAATGATCGGGGTCGAAGCCTATCGCAACTATCAACGCTCGAAAGCGGCGCCATGGGTGCAAGCCTACAAGTGGTCGATCATGTGCTTCATCGCGGTCGGTTTCTGGAACGTCATCGGTGCCGGCTTGCTGGGATTCTCGATCAACACGCCGATCGCGCTGTATTACATGCAAGGACTGAACATGACGGCGGCCCACGGCCATGCGGCACTGTTCGGCGTGTATGGCATGCTCGGCATTGGCTTGCTACTGTTTTGCCTGCGTGGCCTGTCCGATCGTGCCGCGTGGTCCGACAAGCTGCTCAAGCCGATGTTTTGGTCGCTCAATATCGGGCTTGCCATGATGGTGTTCATTTCGCTGGTGCCGGCCGGTATCTACCAGGCCTGGGCCAGCATCACCAAGGGCATGTGGTTTGCCCGCTCGCCGGAAGTGGTCCATTCGCCACTGATGGAAACCTTGATCTGGATGCGGGTGCCGGGCGATGTGGTGTTCGCAGTCGGCTGTGTTTTCCTGGCCTTGTTCGCCTTACGCTTGCTGACAGGCGGCAAACGCAGACAGCCGGTCATGGCGCCGGTGGCGGGCGCACGAAAAGCTTGAGCATGATTTGATCGAGCACGTTTGAAGAGGCCGGCCGATGCTGGCCTCTTCAATTTACATACTACCAAGGAGTGTTAACATGACACACAACTGTTCCCTTCCCATCGTGGCTGAAGGCATTTACCCATTCGACGCGCGCGGCGTCGCCAAGCGCTTCCGGCATGCGGCCATTTTTGGCGCGCTCGATGCGCTGCAAGCGGGCGAGACTATGCGCTTTTGCAACGATCACGATCCGTTGCCTTTGCTATCACAGATCGGTGGCCACTTCGGCCCACGCATCAAGATTACGTATGTTTCACGCGCACCGGGAGAGATCGTCATTGATTTCCTGGTGACAGGCTGATAAGGTCATTGCGCCATGGATTACATCGCGATCAAGCATCTTCATATGACTTGCGCCGCATTAAGCGGCAGCCTGTTCCTGCTGCGCGGGATCTGGATGCTGGGTGAATCGACCATGCTGCAGCGGCGCTGGGTCAATCTGGTGCCGCATGTGATCGATACTTTGCTGCTCACCAGCGCCCTGATCATGGTGATCTGGAGCCGGCAGTATCCATTCGTCCAACCCTGGCTTGGCGCCAAGTTGCTGGCGCTGCTGGTATACATCGCGCTCGGCGCCATCGCATTAAAGCGCGGCAAGACCAAGACGGTGCGCGTGTACGCATTCATAGGCGCGTTGGTGGTATTTGCTTATATCGGTGCGGTGGCATTGACGAAACAAGTGCTCGTATTTGCTTGAGTTAGATCGAGCCTGAATTTTGCATAAAAAAGAGCAAAAATGCCGTAAGTTATTGATTGAATGTCAGTTATCGAGAAACACAATCCGAAAATTGGTTAACCGCTGAACCTCGACCGCGCGTTGATCATCCATCCTGAACGCTGAGGTCTTGCTCTGAGCTCTCGGCTATTCCACCTGCCCTTGCATGGCAGATTTGGCTTCGTAAAATGCCAAAGTCTTCCTCGATCTTCAAATTTACTTCGACCAGATGGATTGATGCAGATCAATTTTTACTGAGAAAATTCTTTCCTGCTAGCAATGCATTCGCCTAACATAAATTAATTGAGCCAATTCCAGCCACGCTCAACGCTTTCCCACACGTTTCCAGAACCCATCAGAAAGCCTGGAAAGGAGCCAATTGGTTTGAAATATTACTCCCGAGAATATATAAAATTTTCGAAAAATATGACGCGAGGCTCGTAATGCAACCTTTGAACAATATCGATCTGTCGCCTCTCGTTCGCATCCTCAAGTTCTCCACGGCCGGCCTATTGTCGCTTGCCGCCAGCATGGTCCATGCAGAGGAAAAGGATGCGATTATTACCGACCGGCCGGACTTCGTGGAGTCAAGCGACGTGGTTGGAAACGGGCGCTTTCAAGTGGAAACCGGGATTGCCATTGAACGCAATAGTGCCGATGGCCGCAAGGACAGGACCATCACGACACCGACCTTGCTGCGCATCGGAACCGGCCAGGCGTGGGAGCTAAGACTCGAAACGGATGGTCGCACCGTGCTGCGAACGCAAGACATTGCCAC
>JANPCW010000417.1:0-4614 GCA_031431155.1 Janthinobacterium sp.
GCTGCGTGCCGCCGGCACCCGGCAGCAGGCCCAGTTTCACCTCAGGCAACGCCATTTGGGCGCCCGGCGCTGCAACCCGGTAATTGCAGCCCAACGCCAGCTCCAGGCCCCCGCCCATGCAAACCGTGTGGATCGCAGCAACGACTGGCTTGGTCGAATTTTCCACCACCTGGATCAGCGTGTGCAGCGATGGCTCGGCTAGCGCTCTCGGGGAATTGAATTCCTTGATGTCGGCGCCGCCTGAAAACGCCTTGCCGGCGCCGGTGATGACGATCGCTTTCACGCCATCGTCGGCCAATGCTTTTCTGATGCCGTCAACCACCGCGGTGCGGGTCGCCAGGCCCAGTCCATTGACCGGCGGATTGTTGAACGTAATGACGGCAACGCTGCCATCGACCTTATATTCGGCGCTCATGTGTTTTTCCTTTTCGTGGAAACAGAGAATTCGGTAAGTGAATGCCTGACTATACCGCATAAAAGAACGGTCGTATTATTATTTGTTGTTAGCCATCGACTCGATCATACTTCCAGCCACTCTTTGCGCACGCCGGCGTCTGACCGCAGCTGCGCGGGCGTGCCCTCGAAGACGATCGCGCCATGTCCCATCACGTAGACGCGTTGCGAGATATCGAGCGCGATCGCCAGTTTTTGTTCCACCAGCAGGACCGACACGCCCTTCTCTTTCAGGGCCAGCAGATATTGGGCCACCAGAGCGACGATTTTCGGGGCCAGCCCTTCGGTCGGCTCGTCGATCATGATCAAGTCCGGATCGCCCATCAGGCTGCGGCACAAGGTCAACATCTGCTGCTCGCCGCCGGACAGGAAGCCGGCGGCCACCGTGCGCCGCTCCTGAAGGCGCGGAAACATCGCATACATGTCGGCCATGGTCCAGCGTCCGCATGCGGTATTTTTCTTTTGGCCCAGGATCAGGTTCTGCTCCACCGTCAAGGTCGGAAAAATGGCGCGGTTTTCGGGCACGTAGGCCAAGCCCTGGTGCGCGATCTGAAACGCCTTCAGGCCCAACACCTCGCGGCCCTTGAAAAGTACCGAGCCGGTGGCCGCGACCTGGCCCATGGCCGCCTTGACCAAGGTCGAGCGGCCCACGCCGTTGCGCCCCAGCAGGCTGACGATCTCGCCCTGCTGCACGTTCAGATCGATTCCATGCAGCACATGGCTCTTGCCGTAGAAGGCGTGCAGGTTCTTGATGTCGAGTATCGCGCTCATGCTGCGTGCGCCGTCTCCACGCCAAGGTAAGCGGCCTGCACCGCCGGATCGGCGCGAATCCTGGCCGGGGTGTCGCAGGCGATGACGGCGCCGTAGACCAGCACGGCGATCTTGTCGGCCAGTCCGAACACCACGCTCATGTCGTGCTCGACCATGACCAGGGTCTTGCCGACCGTGACCCTGCGGATCAGCTCAACGGCGGCATCGGACTCGGAACGGCTCATGCCGGCGGTGGGCTCATCGAGCAAGATAACGTCGGCGCCACCGGCGATGGTGAGTCCAATTTCGAGGGCGCGCTGTTCGGCGTAACTGAGCACGCCAGCCAATACATCGCGCTGGCGCTGCAGTCCGATTTGTTCGAGCACTTGTTCAGCCCGTTCATGGGCGTCGCGCAAGCCGTTCAAGCGCTGCCAGAAAGAATATTTGTACCCGAGCGACCATAGCACGGCGCAGCGCAGGTTTTCATAGACGGACAGGCGTTCGAACAGATTGCTGATCTGGAAGCTGCGCGCCAGCCCCAGGCGGTTGATCTCAAATGGGCGCAGCTGCTTGATGCTCTTGCCGTTCAGGCGAATATCGCCCGCGCTGATGCCAAATCGGCCCGAGATCAAATTGAACAGCGTCGATTTCCCGGCGCCGTTGGGACCGATCACGGCGCAGCGCTCGCCCTTGACGACGGTCAGATTGGCGCTGCGGATAATCTCCGACTTGCCGAAACTCTTGTACACGTCATTTAGTTCGAGCGCGGGTGCGAGTGCGAGCGCGGGTGCGTGTGCGTTCATATTCCGCTCCCGTGTTGTCGCGCCGTGATGTCTGCATTGACCTCGGCCCAGACAACGCTGTAGGCCGGTTGCAGCTTGCGGTATCCGAGCACGCCTGCCAGCATGAGTGCACCGGCAACCAGCCAAGGGATCGCAGTCTTGGTGTCGAGCTGCACTCCGAACAGCGCCCTGACGCTGCCATTGTCCGATCCCAGGGTCAGGTGGTACAGCATCTCGATGCCGAGCACCAGCCCGAACACGCCAACCAGCGTCACTGCCGACAAGGCCGCCAGTTGCCGCCAAATGCGCCCGAACTTGCCGAATCGCGCCACCCGCAACAGCAGCATGATCAGGCTGGCCAGCCCGTTCGGCGCGTAGCGCACCAGCAAAATAAAGAACAGCCCGAGGTATAACTGCCATGCATGGGTCAAGTCCGACAACATGACCGAGAAAAACACGCCGACAATTGCGCCCAGCATGGGGCCGAAGAAAAAGCCGATGCCGCCGATGAAGGTGAATAACAGGACGCCGCCGGAACGGATCGCGCTCACATTCTCGGCGCTGACAATCTCGAAATTGATGGCCGATAATCCGCCCGAGATTCCCGCAAAAAATGCCGACAGGATCAGGGTCAGATAGCGCACCCACTGGGCGTCGTAGCCGATAAATTCGACCCGCTCCGGATTGTCGCGCACGGCATTGATCATGCGCCCGAGCGGTGTATGGGTGAACGCGAACATCGCGATGGCGCTGATGAAGAGCCAGAACGCTATCAGGTAATAGACCTGGATTTGCGGTCCATAGCTGATACTCAGAAACGGAGTGCCGATCACGCGGTTGGTCGTGATCCCGCCCTCGCCGCCGAAAAAACCGGGGAACATGAGCGAACTGGCGAACACCAGTTCCACCATGCCGAGCGTGATCATCGCGAACGTGGTGCCTGATTTCTTGGTCGTCACGTAGCCGAACAAAATACCGAAAAACATCCCGGCAAGGCCGCCGACCAGCGGAATCAAGGTGGTCGGGACGGCGAGCCCGCCCGGTACCCGGTTCATGGCATGAATCGCAAAGAAGGCGCCAAGGCCGGAATAGACGGCGTGGCCGAAGGACAGCATGCCACCCTGACCGAGCAGCATGTTGTAGGACAGGCCGAAGATCATGACGGTGCCCATTTGCGACAGGATAGACAGCGCGCTACCCTTGGTAAACAGCAAGGGGGCAACGATCAGGATCGATGCAAAGGCGGTCCACAGCAGGTAGCGCGACAGATTCAACGGAGTAAAAGTCAAGCTCATTCGCGCGTCCCCATCAAGCCCTTGGGACGGAAGATCAGGATCAGCACCAGCAAGAGAAACGGCAGGATCGCCGCGCTCTGCGAAATGGTCAGGTTCAGCACCGCGTAGCCGGGGGTGGACGGTGTGACGCTCACCCCGGCCAAGTTCAGCGCGCTGCTCATGGAATAGTCGAGTGCCACGGCGTAGGTCTGCAGCACACCGATCAGAATCGAGGCGACAAACGCGCCGGCCAGGGAACCCATGCCGCCCACCACGACCACCACGAAAATAATGCTGCCCACGGTAGCCGCCATCCCCGGTTCGGTGACGAAGGCATTGCCGCCGATAACGCCCGCCAGGCCAGCGAGGGCGCAGCCGCCGCCAAACACCCACATGAAAATGCGCGGGACGTTGTGACCGAGCGCCTCCACCGCATCCGGATGGGTCAGCGCGGCCTGGATCACCAGGCCGACGCGGGTACGCGTGAGGACCAGATAGATCGCTGCCAGCATCGCCAGCGCGACCAGCATCATGAAACCGCGGTAGATCGGGAAACTGGTCGAGAACAGCGTGAAGAGCGGCCCGTCAAGTTCCTTGGGAATCGGATACGGCACCGCAGCGCGCCCCCACACCAGTTGCACCAGCTCCACCATCAGATAGGACAGGCCGAATGTGAACAAGAGCTCCGAGATGTTGCCGTACTTGTGAAGCGGGCGCAATCCGTAGCGCTCCACCAGCGCGCCGAGCAGTCCCACCACCAGCGGCGCCAGCACCAGGGCGGGCCAAAAACCTATCCTGGCGCTGATCGTGGTGGCAATATATGCGCCCAGCATGTAGAAACTGGCATGGGCGAAGTTCAGCACGCCCATCATGCTGAAAATGAGCGTCAGCCCGGACGACAACATGAACAGAAGCAGTCCGTAGCTGATGCCGTTTAGCAGGGTAAACAAGGTGAATTCCACTAAGCGCCTGCTTGCTCGTTAATAAGTCACTTAATGAGTCACTTGACCGGGCGCTTCATTGAGCACGACGTTGGCTGTCCGGCCAGGTAGGCGTCAATTTTCTTGTTCAGCTTCCAGCCGTAACCAGTGTTTTCCTGGTCAAACTTGACATCCTTGCCGTTGGCCTTGGTCCAGGTCGCGATGTACAGCGGTTGTTGCAGCTGATGGTCTTGCTTGTTCATCGTGACGTCACCGTTCAGGCTCTGCAGCTTCATCCCTTCCATCGCGAACGCGACTTTCACCGGGTCGGTCGATCTGGTTTCCTTGATGGCTTTGGACAGCATGCCGATGCTGCTGTGGGTTTGCGCGCTGTAGTAGTCGTCGTTGTACTTCTTTTTATAGCACTCGACGATT
>JANPCW010000418.1:0-3066 GCA_031431155.1 Janthinobacterium sp.
GACTCGCGCGAGCGCGAGCTCTCGATCCGGTAAAACGGTTCGAACACACGCGCCAACTGGTCGGACGCGATGCCGGGCCCGCCGTCGCGAATCCGGATGCGCGCGGCGCCCGCCATCCGCTCAACCGTGACCTTGGCGTGCTGGCCGTACTTGACGGCGTTGTCGATCAGGTTGACCAGGCAGCGCCGCAAGGCCATCGGACGGCCCATCAGGACCATCTGGGCCCGGCCTTCGAGGCTCACGCTCTGGCCGCCATCGGTAGCATCGGAGCAGACGCTGTCGAGCAGGGAATCGAGGTCGAGCGCCTGCATGGTTTCGCTGCTGTCCATGCTGCGCGCCAGGTCAAGCCCCTCCCTGACCATTTCCTGCATGGCCCTCAAGTCGCCGCCCAGCCGTTCGCGCAGCTCCGGGTCGGACACTTTTTCAAGGCGCAGCCGCAGCCGGGTAAGCGGCGTTTGCAGGTCGTGGGTGATGGCGGCCAGCATTTGGGTGCGCTGGAGAATGTGCTGGCGGATGCGCGCCTGCATGGCGTTAAAGGCGGCGCTGGCCTGGCGGATTTCGCTGGCGCCTGCCAAGTGCAGCGGCGGGTGGTTGATGTCGTTGCCGAGGTCTTTGGCGGCCTGCGCCAGTTGCTTGAGGGGGCGCGTGCTCATGCGCGCCACCAGGTAGGCCAGGCCCCCGATGCTGACGAAAAACAGCGCAAGCGTCCAGCTTGCCTCATGTTGCGCGAAATTCGGTGCGGCGCGCGGCGGCATGATCGACAGCCGCAGCAAGTGCCCGTCGCGCATGCGCACGTTCACGCTTTCGCAGGTCCCGTTCCATGGCGCGGGGCCGAACCAGCGCTTGGCTCCGTGCGGCAAATTGCAGGCCGGCGGGCGTTTTGGCAAAGCAGAAATCTGGAACCCGTCGCCCAGCCGGGCGGCCAGGCTGGTGGAAAATTCGGTCGCGGCTGGCGTGCCGGAATCGCCCTCGCCCGCCAGTTCCAGCCGCACGCCACCCCGGTTTGCCACCGCCAGGTAGGCGCCGCGCGCGGCCAGCGGCACCACGTCGGCCGCCAGGATCAGTTGCTCGGCCCGTTCCAGCGCGTGGAAATTGCGGTAGCCCTCGATCGTGCGCTGGCGCTCCGCCTGTGAGAGCGACCAGGTCAGCACCGCCGAACACAGGATCCCCAGCAACAGCAGCAAGAACACGCGTCCCGTCATCGAGCTCAGAAAGGATTTCACGCCGGCTCCACAGTGACCTGGCCGGCCAACACATAGCCGCCGTTGCGCACGGTCTTGATGATTTGCGGCAGACGCGCATCCTCGCCCAGCTTTTGGCGCAGGCGGCTGATCTGGATGTCGATCGAGCGGTCGAACGGATCGGCATCGCGGCCTTGGGTCAGGTTGAGCAACTGGTCGCGGTTGAGCACGCGGCTCGGATGTTCGAGGAACACGCGCAGCAGGCGGAACTCGGCGCCGGACAACATGATGATGAGGCCGTCCGGGTTGAGCATATGGCGCGCCGCAAGGTCCAGGGTCCATCCGGAGAAGTGCATTTTCTGCGCCGTGTTGAGCGGGACATTCGAGGGCATCGCATGGCTGCGCCTCAGCACGCTGCGCACGCGTGCCAGCAGCTCGCGCGGCTCGAACGGCTTGGGCAGGTAATCGTCGGCCCCCATCTCCAGTCCCAGGATGCGGTCGAGCGGCTCGTTGCGGGCGGTCAGCATGATCACCGGCAGGCTCGAGCTGGCACGCAGCTTGCGGCACAGGGTCAGTCCATCGTCGCCGGGCAGGTTCAGATCGAGCACCAGCAAATCGGGGCGCGCCTCATCGAGCTGCTTCCACATCGCGCTGCCGTCCGCGGCCGCCAGGGTGCGGTAGCCGTTCGCTTCCAGGTATTCGGCCAGCAAGGAGCGAATGTCGCGGTCGTCGTCGACGATGAGGATGGTAGATAGAGGATCCATGGTGTTAATTATCCCCAGTTCGGCGCGTCATGCACAGCCCATTTGTATCGTTTTGTATAACGCCGCTCCTGTGAAACAAGTAGATACAAAAACCTGCGCCCAGGACACTTAAGCGAAACATGGAGAGCGCATGATGTGTCCCATGTGCAGTGCGACGATTGTATTTGCAGCAAGCTGGCACGGTCACGCATTGCCCCGTTCACTATTAAAGGAGTCACAATGAAAACGCTAAGCAAGAGTATCCTGATAGGCCTGACCGTTCTTGGCATGGGCAGCGCCACCCTGAGCGCCTACGCCGACGAAGGCCGGCACGGCAACCCCGCAGCGATGGAGGGGCGCCATGCGAAAATGGCCGAGCACATGGCCAAGCATCTGACCGATCTGCATGAAAAGCTGAAGTTGACGCCGGCGCAGGAACCGGCGTGGCTCGCATTTAGCAAAGCGGTCACACCGCCGGCAGGGGGCGCTCGCCCGGACCGAAACGCGATGGCCAAATTAACGGCACCTGAGCGCGCCGAAAAGATTCTGGCAAGAATGAAGGAGCACACTGCGCGGATGGAAAGCAATCTGGCCGCGCTCAAGACATTCTATGCAACTCTCACGCCGGCGCAGAAAACCGTGTTTGACGAAAACGCCATGCACGGCTTGCGCGGCGCGCACCGGATGCACCGTATGCAGTAGTGATCCACGCGGATGGCCGGCATCGATCCGGCCATCCGTGTTCTTGCCGGACCCAGCCTTCGCGTTGGTCAGCCTAGTTTTTCTAGCGAGACAAGAAACTTCTCGGTGTTTTGATAACCGATCACGCGTCCGCCGCCGATCTCGCGGCCCTTGGCGTCAAATAGGATAATTGCCGGCGGTCCGAACAGATTGAAGCGCTTTAGCATCGCCTTATCGTCCCCGTCGTTGGCGGTCACGTCCACCTGCAGCAAGATACTGTTGGCCAGCTTGGCTTGCACTGCGTTGTCCTTAAATGTCAGCTTCTCCATCTCCTTGCAGGACACACACCAGTCGGCGTAGAAGTCGAGCATGACTGTTTTGCCGCCGGTTTGGGCCAGCGCCGCGTCCAGCTGCGCCACGGTCTTGATGCGCGTAAACTTCAGCGCTGGAACCTGCCCGCC
>JANPCW010000419.1:0-3251 GCA_031431155.1 Janthinobacterium sp.
CTGGATAAGGAAAATATGCATGCTATAATGAAACGGTCAGTGTTGTGCACTTTGTAAAAGTTTTCCTTCCGGAAATGCATTTCATTGTGGTAAGTTAGGCTCTTGATCGGCGCGAAACAGTGGCGTCGGCGGCCAGGGCGAGCTTGTGGTTGCGGCGCATGAAATTGTGGCGCATATGGGGGGCTCCCGCCTGCCTGTCGACCACGCAAGGCTATCGCCCCCGACCCGACGTCAAATGTCGTAGAATTCCTGCTGAGCACGGACGGATTCGAGGCAGTGGGATAGACATGCAAACTGCATCGATGCAGAGTGGTCTAACAAGGTGTAAGTAATTGGAGCATTGCCGGGCCGGCCTTACGGTCGCGCCCTGGATGTAGGCCCTAGCAAGGTCGGCAGCAAACTTTATCCGATCCACCGTAAAGCAAGTCGTTGTGTAATCGAAAGCGCCTGTGCCAATCAAGAAAACTGAATCCAAGGCGGTCGCAAAGCCAAGCAAAGTGCCCGCTATTGCTGAAAAAGCGCTTGAAAAACCTGAGGCGAGGGTGGCGAGCCCCCCGCCGGCGGTGAGCCAAACCACGGATGCAGCGACGCTGGCGGCCATCGACACGTCCGGCTATTTCTTGCCCACGGTCAAAGTGCCGGGCCGGCGCGGGCGCAAGCCGAAAGAATTCCAGCCCGAGAATGACGAAGTGGCGGCCTTGAATGCCGTCGAGCGGGCCGAACTGAAGGCAGTCGACAAGGCCAAGGCCAAGGACCGCAAGGCCAAGGAAAAAGCGCTGCTCAAAGACGCATTCTCGTCCGATACGGAAGCGAGCGAAGAGGAACTTGAGCGGCGCCGCCAGAAGCTGAAGACCCTGATCAAGTTCGGCAAGGATCGCGGCTTCCTCACGTATGCGGAAATCAACGACCACTTGCCTGAAAACATCGTCGATCCGGAAGCGATCGAGGGCATCATCGGCACCTTCAACGACATGGGGATCGCGGTCTATGAGCACGCGCCCGATGCCGAGACCCTGCTGCTGTCGGACAACGTGGCCACCGTCACCAGCGACGACGAAGCCGAGGCTGCGGCCGAAGCGGCGCTGTCCACGGTCGACTCCGACTTCGGGCGCACCACCGATCCGGTGCGCATGTACATGCGCGAAATGGGTTCGGTCGAACTGCTCACGCGCGAAGGCGAAATCGAGATCGCCAAGCGCATCGAAGACGGCTTGAAAGACATGATCCAGGCCATTTCGGCCTGTCCGGTCACGATCGCCGAAATCATTGCCGCGGCCGAGCGCATCGGCAACGATGAGATCAAGATCGACGAAATCGTCGACGGCTTGGTCGACCGCAGCGAGGGCGACCCGGCACCGCTGCTCGCGCCGGCCGCTGCCGGCGACGATGACGATGACGAGGCGCCCGACGAGGAAGAGCAGGAAGAGGAAGACGAAAGCAACGCCTCGGGCGCGGCCGGTTTCTCGCCCGAGCAACTGGAAGAGCTGAAAAAAAACGCACTCGACAAATTTGCCGTGATCTCCCAGCAGTTCGACAAGATGCGCCGGGCCTTTGAAAAGGAAGGTTACAACTCGAAAGCCTACGTCAAGGCGCAGGAAACTATTTCACACGAATTGCTGGGCATGCGCTTCACCGCGAAAGTGGTCGAGAAGCTGTGCGACACCCTGCGCGGCCAGGTCGACGAAGTGCGCCACATCGAAAAGCAAATCCTGGACGTGGCCGTGAACAAGTGCGGCATGCCGCGCGCCCACTTCATCAAAGTATTCCCCGGCAACGAAACCAATTTGGACTGGGTCGATGGCGAAGTCAATGCAGGCCATGCGTACAGCGCGATCCTGGGCCGCAACATCCCGGCCGTCAAGGAACTGCAGCAGCGCTTGATCGACCTGCAGGCGCGCGTGGTGCTGCCGTTGCCGGACCTGCGCAACATCAACCGTCAAATGGCGGCCGGTGAAATGAAGGCGCGCAAGGCCAAGCGCGAAATGACCGAGGCCAACCTGCGCCTGGTGATCTCGATCGCGAAAAAATACACCAACCGCGGCTTGCAGTTCCTTGACCTGATCCAGGAAGGCAACATCGGCTTGATGAAGGCGGTCGACAAATTCGAATACCGCCGCGGCTACAAGTTCTCGACCTATGCCACGTGGTGGATCCGGCAAGCCATCACGCGCTCGATCGCCGACCAGGCCCGCACCATCCGGATTCCGGTGCACATGATCGAAACCATCAACAAGATGAACCGCATCTCGCGCCAGATCTTGCAAGAAACAGGCGCCGAGCCCGACCCCGCTACGCTGGCGATCAAGATGGAGATGCCGGAAGACAAGATCCGCAAGATCATGAAGATCGCGAAAGAGCCGATCTCGATGGAAACGCCGATCGGCGACGACGACGATTCCCACCTGGGCGACTTCATCGAAGACAACAACACGCTGGCGCCGGCCGACGCGGCTCTGCACGCATCGATGCGCGGCGTGGTCAAGGACGTGCTCGATTCGCTGACGCCGCGCGAAGCGAAAGTGCTGCGCATGCGGTTCGGGATCGAAATGTCGACCGATCACACGCTGGAAGAAGTCGGCAAGCAGTTCGATGTCACGCGCGAGCGGATTCGCCAGATCGAAGCCAAAGCGCTGCGCAAGCTGCGTCATCCATCGCGCTCAGACAGGCTGAAAAGCTTCCTGGAAGGTAACTAAGACTTGACTAGCGCCTTCGATAGCCATATCCTCGCCACTTCATTGCCATACGATCTCAAGCCGCAACGGTTGGTGGTCACGCGGCCTAAGGCTAAAGCCCTTATGTAAGAAAAATGGGCCTCTAGCTCATGCTTGGTTAGAGCAGCGGACTCATAATCCGTTGGTGCCGTGTTCGACTCACGGGAGGCCCACCAATAAAATCAAGGACTTAGGTGAAAATCTAAGTCCTTTTTTCGTTTTATGTTGTGGTCCGGTACAATTTCGGTACAGTAAGCAAAATTCGACAGTACTGGAGAGTTCATGGCTACCATTGTAAAAACCCCATCAGGCACCTGGAAAGCGGTCATCCGCAAGGCAGGATGGCCCACCACCATCAAGACATTTCGTCTGAAAAAAGACGCAGACGACTGGTCGCGCCGAACCGAGGATGAGATGGTGCGCGGCTTGTTTATTCAACGTGCGCCGGCTGAACGCCTGACCTTCGAAGTCGCGATGAGGCGCTATCTTTCCGAGGTGACGCCAACGAAGCGGCCATTGACTCAAAACGCCGAACGGAAG
>JANPCW010000420.1:0-3872 GCA_031431155.1 Janthinobacterium sp.
GCCAATCAGCGCGGTCAAATTCCCGGTGAAGGCGCGGCGGGATTGCTGCTAGCCGACGCGCAGCAAGCCGCACTGATCGATGACGCGTCATCGGTGCAACTGCATGGCGCATGCGAGGGCGCACGGGAATCGTCGAGCGACGGCAACGGGCGCGTGAGCGCCGAGCTGCTCACGAGCTTGAGCCAGCAAGCGCTGCGTGCCGGCGCGACCGAGCCCGCCGCGGTGAGCCTGATCACGGCCGACACCGACCAACGCGCCAGCCGCATGGCCGAGCTGATGGCGATGGCCAATGCAACTTTTCCGCAGCTCGACCTGGCCACCGAAGTCATCGGCGTGGCCGCCAGTTGCGGCAGCGCCGGCGCGGTCCCATCGATCACCGCGCTCGCGCTGGCCGGGCACGAGGTCGCCACCAACGCCGGCCATGTTTTATGCCTGAGCAATCAAGACCCGTTCCAACGATGCGCCGTCAGCGTGCGCCCCAAGGCCGCGCCGCAAGCTTCCATGCCGCAAGTTTAAGTAATGTCCCCATTCACCTCACCCGCTAGCCACCCATGATGCAACGATTTTGGCAATTTTTGACGGCTCGTTCGAGCTTGATCGTGATCGGCTACGCGGCATTCGCCGCGTTTTTGCTAGTCGCAGCCGCCGTGTTCGAGCTCCCCTTCGCTTGGGCCTTCGTGCTGCTGGCAATTGCTCTGCTGGCCGGTGCTGCGCTGTACTATGTGCGCCGGCGCCGTCAACAGCGCTCGTCGGCGCAGTTTGGCGACATGCTTGAGCAGCAAACCGTCAAGCCGGCGGTCAAGGCCGATCCGGCTCAGCGCGCCGAAACCGAAGCGATCCGCAAGAGCATGCTCAGTGCGATCTCGACCATCAAGGGCTCCAAGCTGGGCCAGATGTCGGGCGCGTCGGCGCTGTACGAGTTGCCGTGGTACATGATCATCGGCAACCCGGCGGCCGGCAAGAGCACCGCCATCGCCAACTCCGGCCTGCAGTTCCCGTTTGCAGACAGCAAGATTGTGCGCGGCATCGGCGGCACCCGCAATTGCGACTGGTTCTTCACCACCGACGGCATCTTGCTCGACACCGCCGGGCGCTATTCGGTGGACGATGAAAACCGCGCCGAATGGTTCGGCTTTCTCGACCTGCTCAAGAAACACCGCAAGCGCGCGCCGATTAACGGCATCATCATCGCCGTCAGCATCGCCGAATTGACTGGCAGCCGTCCCGAATTCGCCATCAACCTGGCCAAGAATCTGCGCCAGCGGGTGCAGGAACTGACCGAGCGCCTGGAAGTGCATGCGCCGGTGTACGTAATGTTTACCAAGGCCGACCTGATCAGCGGCTTCGGCGAATTCTTTCTCGAAGCCGAACGCGGCGAACGCGATAAAATATGGGGCGCCACCCTGCCCTACAAATTGACCAGCTCCAACCAGGACGTGCTGTCCTTTTTCGACCAGCGCTTCGATGAATTGAACGAGGGCTTGAAGCAATTGAGCCTGGCCAGCATGGCGCTCAACCGCGGCGACCGCATGGCGCCGGGCGTGTTCACCTTTCCGCTCGAATTTGGCGCGATCAAAGGGCCGCTGCGCGCCTTCATCGCCACCCTGTTTGAAGAAAATCCATTCCAGTTCAAACCGGTGTTCCGCGGCTTTTACTTCACCAGCGCGCTGCAGGAAGGCGAATCGAGCTCGGCCTCTTCGCAGCGCGTGGCCAAGCGCTTCGACCTGAACCTGCGGCCGCCGGCGCCGCATGTCGAGAACCCGTCCCAGCACGGCTACTTCCTGCTCAACCTGTTTCGCAAGGTCATTTTCGCCGACAAGGAACTGGTCGCGCAGTACGCCAGCCCAAGCAAGACGCGCCTGCGCTACGCCACCTTTTTCGCGGCCACCGCGCTGGTCGGACTGGCCCTGGGCGGCTGGAGCTGGTCCTACATGGGCAACCGCCAGCTGGTGGCCAATGTCCAGGCCGACCTGGATCAGGCGATCAAGCTGCAAGACAAGCGACTCGATTTGCAGTCGCGCTTCGACGCGCTTGAAATCATGCAGGACCGGATCGAGCAGCTTGAAAAATACCGCAGCAGCCGGCCCTTGTCGCTGGGGCTCGGCTTGTACCAGGGCGAACTGCTCGAGCGCAAACTACGCGAAGAATATTTTTCCGGCATCAAGGAAGTGATGCTCAAGCCGGTCGGACAGGCGCTCGAAGCGTTTTTGGCGGAAGTGAATAGCGGCGCCGAGCAACTTGCGCCGATGGCCAGTGCGCCGCAATCGGGCGCTGTCAGCAATAGTAATGGCAATAGCGCCGCGCCGGCCAATCGCAGCGCCGGCCAGCAATTCAAGGATGCCTCGCCGGCCAATGCGGAAGACGCCTACAACGCCTTGAAAACTTATCTGATGCTGGGCGATAAATCGCGCGCCGAGGCCGGCCACCTGAACGACCAGTTGACCCGCTTCTGGCGCAGCTGGCTCGACAGCAACCGGGGCAGCATGCCCCGCGAGCACATGATCCGCAGCGCCGAACGCATGATCGGGTTTTACCTGAACCAGATCAACGATCCATCCTGGCCGCAAATCGAGAACCAGCTGGCACTGGTCGATCAGTCGCGCGACAGCCTGCGCCGCGTGGTGCGCGGCATGCCGGCTCGCGAACGGGTATATGCCGACGTCAAGGCGCGCGCCGCGACCCGCTTCCCGTCGATGACGGTGGCGCGCATCGTGGGCGAACAGGACAAGGAACTGGTGCTGGGCAGCTATGCCATCGCCGGCACCTTCACCCGCGAGGCGTGGGAAAAATTCATCCAGGATGCGTTCAAGGACGCGGCCAACCGCGAATTGCAAAGCGCCGACTGGGTGCTCAAGACGGCCTCCAAGGACGACTTGACGCTCGAAGGCAGCCCCGAGCAAATCCAGAAAGCCTTGGTCGAACTGTACAAGAACGACTACGCCAAGGAATGGCAAAAATTCGTCCAGGGAGTCTCGATCCGGGAGCTCAACAGTTTCGATAGTGCGGCCACCGCCATGAACCGCCTCGGCGATCCGCAAACCTCGCCGATCGCCAAGCTGATCACCACCGTGTACCAGGAAACCTCATGGGACAACCCGTCCCTGCTGGACGCCGGCTTGCAGCGCGCGCAGCGCGGCATGGCGGGCTGGTTCAGGGAGACCATCTTGCGTCAGACGCCGTCGCAACTGAACGTGAACATCAGCGCCAGCACCAGGACGGCGCCGGCCGACATGCCGCTGGGCCCGGTCGGACGCGAATTTTCCGGCGTGGCCCGGCTGGTGGTGAGCAAGGACAAGGATGCCACGCTGATGCGCGGCTACATGGAAGCCCTGTCCAAGCTGCGCGGGCGCTTCAACCAGATCAAGAACCAGGGCGACACCGGCCCCGGCGCCAAGCAGTTCATGCAGCAAACGCTCGATGGCAACGGCTCGGAACTGGCCGATGCGCTCAAATACGTCGACGAACAGATGCTGACCGGGATGACGGACCCGCAAAAACAGGCGATCCGCCCGCTCCTGGTGCGTCCGCTGATGCAATCGTTCGCGGTCATCGTGCAACCCACCGAGACCGAGATCAACAAGACCTGGACCGCGCAAGTGCTGGAGCCGTTCCAGAAAACCCTGGCGCTCAGATATCCGTTTGCGCCCGAGTCGCGCGACGAGGCCAGCAATGCCGACATCGGCGTCATCTTCGGACCCGAGGGCGCGGTGGCGAAATTTTTCACCACCTCGATCGGACCGCTGGTGGTACGGCGCGGCGATGCGCTCGCCGCCAAGACTTGGGCCAACATGGGCATCAGCCTGGCGGCGCCGGTCGCGGCCAGTTTCCCGCGCTGGATCGCGCCGCTCAGCGCCGGCGGCGTGGCCGCTGCG